>CAMJHJ010000095.1 GCA_946405485.1 uncultured Bacteroidales bacterium
ACCGGAGTCAGGCGCACCGCACGGATCTTCAGCGGGCCGCCCTCACTCTGCAGGCCGATGTGACCCTCCTTGCTGAGGGCTGTACACTGGTTCTGGAGGACGCCGTTGATATAGGAAGCGATCACTCCGCCCCGCACTTCGATATGGGCCAGATTCCATTCACCCTCAGGCTTTTCGCTGGAGGGTTCCCGCTTGTCGATCTTGGGGAATTTAGGCAGCACGCCGTCTTCCGGGACCACATATTCCTCAGCCATCGCTCCGCCCAACAGCACATAGGTGCCGGCGTCCCCGGCTTTCAGATTGCATTCCACACACTGGGGAAAAGGGCAGGACGTTTCTCCGATATGGAGGAAGATGCCGCTGTTACTGCCGGTCCCGACCCAGGCATATTCCACTTCCAGGTCATAATCGGCATAAACCGCATCGGTATACATATAACCGAAAGGAGTACCGGAAATCCGGATCTGGCCTTCATCCACCGAGAAGACTTCCGCCGCCGGGACATCCCCGTCCACGACGAAACTCCAGCCTTCCAGGTCTTTTCCATTGAAAAGGGAAAGCGTATCAGATTTAGGCGCACAGGCGCCGCCGAGCATCCCGGCCACGGCCAGACACATAAAGGGAATTACATGCTTTTTCATATCGAAATCATTAAGAATTACCTACGCGATACAACAAATATAGGGAATTATTTATGTTTTTCGCGGAAAAGTTGTATTTTTGCAAGCTATACTGCGGATAATAACAAAGAAAAGCATATTTTATGGCAACCAAGAAAAACGACAAACAGGCTCTTCAGCAGGAGAGAATCGAAGAGACCGTTTCCAAAACCGAACAGTTCTACAACGAGAACAAGAAAACCATCTGGGGATGCATCCTCGCGGCGGCGGTCATCGCCCTTGGCGTCCTCGCCTACAACCAGTTCTATCTGAAGCCGAAGATGGCGGAAGCCCAGGAGCAGGCCTATCCGGCCGAGGCCGCTTTCCGCGACGGCAACTTCGACCTTGCCCTCAACGGCGACGGCAACAACTATGGCTTCGCCCAGGTCCTCGACGAGTACGGCAACAAGGCCGGCAAGTCGATGAATCTCTATGCCGGCATCTGCGCCCTGCAGCTCCAGGACTATGAGGCCGCCGTGGATTATCTGAAGAAGTACAAAGGCAAGGACCCCATCCTCGCCGCCCGCGCCCAGGCTTGCCTCGGTGACGCTTATGTCGGTCTCCAGCGCTATGACGAGGCCGTTTCCCAGTTTGAGAAGGCCGCTGCCGTCTCTGACAACCTCTACGCCGCCGGCTACCTCCTGAAGGCCGCCGTCACCAGCGAAGAGCTGGGCAACAAGGACAAGGCCCTCGCCCTTTACGAGACCATCAAGGACAAGTATCCCCAGTCCATGGAGGCTTACGATATCGACAAGTACATCAACCGCATCAAAATCGCCGAATAAGTATGGGAAGAGCGTTTGAGTTCCGCAAGGAAAGGAAAATGAAGAGATGGGGCCACATGGCCCGCGTCTTCACGAAACTCGGAAAGGAAATCACCATCGCCGTCAAGCAGGGCGGTCCGGACGTGACCGGCAACCCCCGCCTGCGCGCCCTTATGGCCGAGGCCCGTGCCGAATCGATGCCCAAGGAAAACATCGAACGCGCCATCAAGAAAGCGACCGACAAGAACCTCGGCGACTTCAAGGAGATCGTCTACGAAGGCTACGGCCCTCACGGCATCGCCTACCTCGTTGAGACCGCTACGGACAATAACACCCGCACCGTCGCCAACGTGCGCAGTTACTTCTCCAAGTGCGGCGGATCCCTGGGCACCAGCGGTTCCGTCAGCTTCATGTTCGACCACAAGTGCGTGTTCCGCATCGCGGAGAAAGAAGGCATGGACCTGGAAGAGCTTGAGCTCGAGATGATAGACTACGGCGTAGAGGAGCTTTTCGAAGAGACCGAGTACGATGAGGATGACAACGAGAAGAAGAGCATCGTCATCTACGGCGACTACACTTCCTATGGCCAGATCCAGAAATTCATCGAAGAGAATGGCTATGAGCTGATCTCCGGCGGCTTCGAGCGTATCCCGAACGTGGACCTCAAGGAGGTCACCCCCGAGCAGAGAGCGACGCTCGACAAGCTCACCGAGCTCCTGGAGGACGACGAAGACGTCACCCATGTGTACAACACGATGAAGCCGGAAGAGTAGTTTATTTGCCGGTATCAAACCCAGGAACGGACCGTATCAAGCGGTCCGTTCTTTTTTTATAAATTTATTAGTATCTTTGTGAGATTGAAAGCATAATCATCCCATCTGATGAGTATACAGAGTCAAAAAATAGCCGACCTCGTCGAACGCCGCTCCTCCGCTACGCTCGGAGGGGGCCAGAAACGGATCGACGCCCAGCATGGGAAGGGCAAGATGACGGCGCGTGAACGCCTCGCCCTGCTGCTGGACGAGGGCAGTTTCGAGGAATTCGACATGTTCGTACAGCATCGCTGCACGAATTTCGGCATGGAGAAAGAGCACTTCGACGGAGACGGTGTCGTCACGGGCCGCGGAACGATCGGCGGACGCATCGTTTACGTCTTCGCCCAGGATTTCACCGTCAACGGTGGATCCCTGAGCAAGACCATGTCCGAGAAAATCTGCAAGGTGATGGACCTGGCCGTCCAGAACGGCGCCCCGGTCATCGGACTGAACGACAGCGGCGGCGCGCGCATCCAGGAAGGCATCGACGCCCTCGCCGGCTATGGCGAGATCTTCGAACGCAACATCCTCGCTTCCGGCGTCATCCCGCAGATCAGCGGCATCTTCGGCCCCTGCGCCGGCGGAGCCGTATACTCCCCCGCCCTGACTGACTTCACCCTGATGGTCCGCGATACTTCCTATATGTTCCTGACCGGCCCCGGCGTCGTCCGGCAAGTGACCGGCGAAGAAGTGACGCAGGAGGAATTGGGTGGAGCCGCCGTCCATGCCGCCAAGAGCGGCGTGGCGCATTTCGCCGCCCCGGACGAGCAGGAAGGGATCGAGATGATCAAGGAATTGCTCTCCTATCTGCCCCAGAACAACCTGGACACCGCCCCTGAGGTTCCGACGCATGATCCGGTCGGACGCACGGATGTGGAACTAGACTCGATCATCCCCGACCAGCCCAACAAGGCCTACGACATGTACGACGTCGTACGGAGCATTGTCGACGACCACCGTTTCTTCGAAGTCCACGAGGATTTCGCCAAAAACATCCTCGTCGGATTCGCCCGCATGGGTGGGCAGAGCGTAGGCATCGTCGCCAACCAGCCCCGGGTACTGGCGGGCGTCCTGGACATCAATGCCTCCCGCAAGGCGGCCCGTTTCGTCCGGTTCTGCGACGCTTTCAACATTCCCCTGGTCACCCTGGTGGATGTCCCCGGCTTCCTCTGCGGCACGCAGCAGGAATATGGCGGCATCATCACCCACGGCGCCAAATTGCTCTACGCTTATGGAGAAGCGACGGTCCCGAAGGTTACGGTCACGCTCCGCAAGAGTTACGGCGGCGCCCACATCGTCATGAGCTGCAAGCAGTTGCGGGGTGACATCAATTATGCCTGGCCTTCCGCCAACATCGCCGTCATGGGCGCCGAGGGCGCCGTCGACGTGCTGTACGGCAAGGAACTGAAGGCGGAGACGGACCCCGGGCGTCGCGCCGAACTCGCCGAAACCCGGAAAAAAGAATACAACGACCTTTTCTGCAATCCCTTCCAGGCTGCGCAGAAGGGTTATATCGAAGATATCATCGAGCCGTGCAACACCCGCTTCCGCGTGATCCGGGCCCTGGATTCCCTGCGGGGAAAACGCCGGGAAGTGCCGGCCAAGAAACACGATAACCTGCCGCTCTGATCCGCCTATGTCCCTGTCTGTCATCCTCGTTTCCGGTGCCGGATCCCTCGCTGAGATGGATCCCCACGGCTGGATCTTGACGCTGATCAGTATCTCCATCGTCTTCCTGTCGCTGCTGGTCCTGTACGTCGTCTACTCCATCGCGGGCGGCATCGCCAGCGGGCAGTTCAAGGAGCAGATCGAGCAGCGGAAGCTGCGCCGCAGCGTGCGCCGGCATCCCGATCCGGATGAGGAGACGGCCGCCGCCATCGCGTTTGCGCTCCATCTGCATGGGCAGGAAGGCGTCGCCGAGAAAGAACCCGGATACCTGACGACAGAGTCCCGTCCCGGAAACTGGGCGGACAAATCACTCACCCTCCGAAAATACCCTACACGATGAAAGAATACTCCTTCACCATCAATGGAAAGCCTTACGAGGTTCGGATCGACGCCGTTCAGGACGGCGAGGCCGAAGTCATCGTGAACGGAACCCGCTACCGGGTGGAAATGCCGGAAACACCCGCCGCCGAACCGGTCCGCAAGAGCCCGGCGGTCCAGCGTCCCGGCGTACGCCACCGCCCGCTTCCGGTCCGGGGAGGCACGGCCGTCGAATCCCCGATGCCGGGCATCATCCTCGAGGTCTGCGTCCGCGAAGGAGACAAGGTACGCAGAGGTCAGAAAGTCGCCGTCCTGGAAGCGATGAAAATGGAAAACGACATCCTCGCGGAATGCGACGGCACCGTTACCGGAATCTACGTCAACCGGGGTGACACGGTCGCGGACGGCGTAAAAATCCTAACGATCGAGTAGCGTGGAACACATCTTCGAGTCACTTTCCCATTTCTGGCAGTTCACGGGCTTTGCCAACCTGACGGTCTCCCACCTGGTGATGATCGCCATCGGCATCCTTTTCGTCGTCCTGGGCATCGTCAAGAAATGGGAGCCCCTGCTGCTGGTTCCGATCGGATTCGGCATCATCCTTGGCAACATCCCCATGTTCCCGGGCCTCAACATCAGCATCTACGAAGAAGGCTCGGTACTGAACATCCTCTATCAGGGTGTCCGGCAAGGCTGGTACCCGCCCTTGATCTTCCTCGGCATCGGCGCGATGACGGATTTCTCTGCGCTGATCTCACAGCCGCGCCTGATCCTGATAGGCGCCGCCGCCCAATTCGGCATTTTCGGTGCCTATCTGCTGGCCTTGGCCCTGGGTTTCACGCCCGCAGAGGCCGGCGCCATCGGCATCATCGGCGGCGCGGACGGACCGACCGCCATCTTCCTGAGTTCGAAACTCGCACCCGGACTGGTGGGTGCCATCGCGGTTTCCGCCTATTCCTACATGGCCCTGGTCCCGATCATCCAGCGGCCCATCATGAAACTTCTCACAACTGAGAAGGAACGCAAGATCCGGATGAAGAAGCCGCGTCCGGTCAGCCGCCGGGAGAAGATCATCTTCCCGATCGTGGCTTTCATCTGCACGGCTTTCATCGTGCCTTCCGCCCTGCCCCTGCTGGGTATGCTCTTCTTCGGCAACCTGCTGAAGGAGTCCGGCGTCACGAACCGGCTGGCGGAGACGGCGCGCGGCCCGCTCATCAATACCGTCACGATCCTGATCGGTCTCACCGTGGGCGCTTCCACCCAGGCCGACGTCTTCATCAGCACGACCTCGCTGAAAATCTTCGCGCTGGGACTGGTCTCCTTCATCATCGCCACCATCGCGGGCGTGCTGTTCGTCAAACTGATGAACCTGTTTATCCGCAAGCCTGAGAATAAGATCAACCCCCTGATCGGCAATGCCGGCGTCTCCGCCGTACCCGACAGCGCGCGGGTGTCGGAGATGGCCGGGCTCGAAGCCGACCCGGACAACCACTTGCTGATGAATGCGATGGCCCCCAACGTGGCGGGCGTCATCGGTTCGGCGGTCGCAGCGGGCATCCTGCTGGGATTCCTTGGGTAAGAAATTGATAATTATGTTATTATAAACGATATGCAGAACAAATTGCAAGAATTGACCGACAAACTTTACGAAGAAGGACTGTCGAAAGGAAAAGAAGAGGGCGCCAGGATCCTGGAGGAAGCCCGACAGGAGGCAGGACGCATCCTGGATGAGGCCCGGGAGCAGGCGGATGCGATTAAGGAAAAAGCCACCCGCGAGGCCGCCGAGATGAAATCCAAGGTAGAGAGTGACCTGAAGATGGCCTCCGCCCAGACCCTGCAGGCAACACGGCAGGACGTCGAGAGCCTGGTCATCGCCAAGGTTTCCGACGCCAAGGTGGACGAAGCGCTCACCAATCCGGATTTCCTCAAGGAAGTCATCCTAGCCGTCGCCCGGCGTTTCAGCACCCAGGAGACCGCCGACCTCAGCCTGATCCTCCCCGAATCCCTTCAGGCACAACTCGAGCCTTTTGTCAAGGGAGAGCTGGGCAAGGCCCTGGGCAAGGAAGTCAGCGCCGCGTTCACAAAGAAAGTGGCCGGTGGTTTCCGCATCGGGCCCAAAGACGGCAGCTACTTCATCAGCCTGACGGACGATAGTTTCAAAAAACTCATCGGTGAGTATCTCAGGCCTGTCACCCGGAAATTCTTGTTCGGAGAATAATGAACAATTACGTCTATATCGTCAGTTGCCTGCCGGTCCTGACCCCGGACACGCCGGTCGATGCGGACAGTATCATCGATGAGATCCTCTCTCAGTGCTCCGAACGGGACCAGGCCACCATCGCCTTCCTGCTGGACGGGTTCGACGGGGAAAAACTGACCGCGGATTTCTACCGCAAGGCGCTCTCCCACGAGTGTCCGTTCATCCGCGGCTGGTTCAGCCACGACCTGGATGTCCGCAATGCCAAAGCCCGATATCTTAACCGCCAGTTCGGCCGTCCCGAAGAGATGGACACCGTCTCCCTGGGTGAGGAAGAGCGAGATTTCGACGACACTCCCCTGCTGAACGAAATCCTGTCCGGCGACGATATCCTGGGACGGGAAAAGGCCTTGGACGATCTGGCGTGGAAAAAGATCGACGAACTGACTGTCTTCGACTATTTCGACCTCGATGCCATCCTGGGCTTCATCGCAAAACTCAAGATCACGGACCGATGGCTCAAGCTGGACCCGCAGAGGGGACGCGAACTGTTCAGGCGCATCACAGAAGAAGTCAGGGCGACCTTCACAGGCGTCGATTTCGAAGGATAATAAATTATAAATCAACTATATGAAAAGTACAGGAAAGGTTATAGGAATCGTATCCAACCTCGTGACGGTGCAGACCTTCGGGCCGGTGGCGGAGAACGAGCTCTGCTTCATCGACCTCGGAGGGACCAAGCTTCTGGCCGAAGTCATCAAGGTCAACGGTGACAAGGCCTCCGTACAGGTGTTCGAGAGCACCCGCGGACTGCGCAATGGAGACACCGTCGAACTCGAGGGCAAGATGCTCGAGGCCTCCCTCGGCCCGGGCCTGCTCTCCAGCGTGTATGACGGGCTCCAGAACGACCTCCGCACGATGGAAGGCGTATTTCTCAAGAGAGGCGAATACACGGACCCGCTGGACCATGAAAAACTTTGGGATTACAAGCCCCTCGCCTCCGTGGGCGACAAAGTCGTCGCCGCCGACTGGCTGGGAGAAGTGAAGGAAGGATGGCTGCCCCACAAGATCATGGTGCCGTTCACCTTCAAGGGAGAATACACGGTCAAGTCCCTCATCGGCCCCGGCAGTTACAACATCGACACCGTCGTCGCCGTCCTCACGGACGAGAACGGAGAGGATGTCGAGGTCACGATGGTCCAGAGATGGCCCGTCAAGATCGCAGTCAAGGGTTACAAGGAAAAGCCCCGGCCGGACAAGATCATGCGCACGGGCGTACGCGTATTCGACACGTTCAATCCCATCGCCGAAGGCGGCACCGGCTTCATCCCGGGCCCGTTCGGCTGCGGCAAGACCGTTCTCCAGCATGCCATCGCCAAGCAGGGCGAAGCCGACATCATCGTCATGGCGGCCTGCGGCGAACGTGCCAACGAGGTCGTGGAGATCTTCACCGAATTCCCTGAACTCATCGACCCTTATACCGGACGCAAGCTGATGGAGCGTACGACCATTATCTGCAATACCTCCAACATGCCGGTCGCCGCGCGTGAAGCCTCCGTCTACACGGCGATGACCATCTGCGAGTATTACCGGGCCATGGGCCTTCGCTGCCTGTTGCTGGCCGACTCGACTTCCCGCTGGGCCCAGGCCCTGCGCGAGATGTCCAACCGTATGGAAGAACTTCCGGGCGCGGATGCTTTCCCGGTGGACCTGAGCGCCATCATCTCCAACTTCTACTCCCGCGCGGGCATGGTCGTCCTCAACAACGGACAGACCGGCGCCGTCACCTTCATCGGCACCGTCTCTCCGGCGGGCGGAAACCTGAAAGAGCCCGTCACGGAGTCTACTAAGAAGGCCGCCCGTTGCTTCTACGCCCTCGAGCAAAACCGCGCAGACCAGAAACGCTACCCCGCCGTCAACCCCATCGACTCTTATTCCAAGTATCTCGAGTATCCTGAGATCCAGGAATATCTGGAAAAGAACGTCGGCGAAGGCTGGGTGGAAGAGGTCGCCGAGGCCAAGAACCTCGTGCGCCGCGGCAAGGAAGCCAACGACCAGATCAACATCCTCGGCGACGACGGTGTCCCGATGAGTTACCATGAGCGGTTCTGGAAGTCCGAACTGATCGACTTCATCCTGCTCCAACAGGACGCCTTCGACGCCATCGACTGCAACGCCCCGATGGACCGCCAGAAATATATGCTGGACCTCGTGCTCGGCATCTGCCGCCGTGACTTCAGTTTCGACGGTTATGAACAGTGCCGCGAGTATTTCAAGAATATGATCAACATTCTCCGGCAGATGAACTACAACGAGTTCCACGGAGAAAGATTCGAGCAGTACCGGGAAGAACTCAATAATATCCTAGCGCAAAATGGCAACTAAAGCATTCCAGAAGACATATACGCAGCTCGACGCCATCACCAAGGCGACCATCTCGCTGA
>CAMJHJ010000096.1 GCA_946405485.1 uncultured Bacteroidales bacterium
GCCGCCCGGATTGAGCCCGGCGCCGGACCGGGACTGATCTTTGAGACGCTGCCGTACATCTTCTCGCACATGGGGGCGGCGGTGCCCTGGCTCAGCCGGGTGGTGTCGGTCCTCTTCTTCCTGACGATCGTGATTGCGGCGCTGACCTCGTCCATTTCGATGTGCGAGGTGGGTGTGGCGTATCTGGTGGAAGAGCGGGGAATGTCCCGCCTGAAGGCTTCCCTGCTGGTTTTCGGGGGTACCTGGCTGCTCGGCGCGCTGTGCTCGCTCTCTTTCGGGCCGCTGAGCGGCGTCCACCTGTTCGGCCACTCGATCTTCGACTTCTGCGACCATCTGACCTCTGACTACCTGATGACGTTCGGCAGCCTGCTGTTCGTGCTGTTCGTCGGCTGGAAGATGAAGCGGGAGACGGTCTGGAGCGAATTTACCAACGGCGGCTCCCGGCGCGGCAACGTCCGCGTCTTCCGCAGCGTGTATTTCCTGATCCGCTACGTCGCCCCCTGGGTCATCCTCATCATTTTCTTGACCAATCTGCTGGCATGATGGGTGGAGACGGGATCTTTTCAAGTAAAGCAGAATCATTGATTATGAAACACGTCCTGACAATTCTCGCCATCTGGCTGACTTGCGCTTGTTCTACTGGGAACGGGCCGCGTAAAGCAATAGTTATTCTGGTAGACGGCGTTCCGATGGATGTCGTGGAGCGCCTGCATGTCCCGGCGGTGTATGAGATCGCGCGAACCGGTACGCTGGGCCCCTGCCATGTCGGTGGGGAAACCGCGATGTACAATGAGACGCCGACGATCTCGGCCGTCGGATACAATTGTATGCTCACGGGGACGTGGGCAAACAAGCATAACGTGTTTGGCAACCACGGCCTTTCACCCAATTACAATTACTGGTCGATCTTCCGGATCGTCGAAGAGCAGGAAAAACCTTTGACGACGGCTATCTTTTCCAGTTGGACAGACAACAGGACCGTTCTGCTCGGGGAGGGGAAGGAAGAAACGGGAGGCCTCCGGCTCGACTATGCCTTCGACGGGTATGACTTGGATACCGTCCGTTTCCCCCACAAAGAGAAGCATCTGCATGTTTTCGACTATGACGAAGAAGCCGCCCGGGCGGCCGAAAAGTGTATCCGGGAAGATGCACCGGACTTCAGCTGGATCTATCTCTGGTATACGGACGATGCGTTCCATATCATGGGGAACGGATCCTATTCGGACGAATATGTCTTGAAGGCCGGGGAGCAGATCGGGCGTATCTGGGAGGCCGTTCAGTATCGTCAGAAACACTTCCACGAGGATTGGATGGTCATTGTCACAACGGACCATGGACGGACCCTGAACGGCTATCACCACGGCGGACAGACCCCGCGTGAGCGGGCTACCTGGATTGCCTCGAACAAGAAACTGAATGACCGGGTCCGCAAAGGAAAGGCGGCCATCGTGGACATCAATCCGACCGTCTGCGAGTTCCTGGGGCTGGAAGTTCCCGAAGCCTTGCAGAAAGAGCGCGACGGCGTCTCCTTGCTTGGGAAAGCCGAGATCGAGGACCTGTGTATCAGCACTTACGACAAGGATATTGTCCTGTCCTGGACAGCCCTGGACCCCGATGCGCAAGTGCGCGTCTATTCTGCGACAGAGGATCTGTATAAAGCCGGCGGAGTGGACAATTGGGAGGAAGTCGCCACCTTGAAAGCAGGAGCTGAAACGTGTCGCTTCCCGCACGGCGACGCCCGGTTCCACAAAGTCAGCGTCGTCAGCAGTCATGAGTGTCTGAACCGATGGTTGGTGGAATAGTTGTCCGTTTTCTGCCAGTTATTTCTTATTTTTGTGGATAGGATGAGAAGAACCGCCATACTGTTTTGGGCCTGCCTCCTGCTGCCGTTATTGTCCGCTTCCGGAAGGAATCCGTCCGGGACAGTGCCGGCCGAGACGTCCTACGGATTGGACAGCGGCCTGGCATTCCGATCCTATGAGGTCCCCGTCGAGGAGCGGACCGCCGTGACCCTCGGCAATCGCAAAGGGCTTATTCCTTTCCGGGACAGCCTGACCATGGCTTTTTCCTTGCACATCGACCCGGATAAGGATTCTTTCGGATCGATTTGCCGCGTTTCGTGCGACGGGAAACTCAACCTCAACCTGGTACTCATCCACGACCGGGACGTTCCACCCGGTATTGTCGCCAACATCGGGTCGAATCTATCCTTCCCGATCCCGTTGGAAGCCTCACTGGACGAGATCAACCATTTCCGGGTCACTCTCCGGCAAGACGGAGATTCCCTCCGGGTCTTTGTTAACGGGGCCTTGTTGCAGACATCCCCTTCCTCCATCCGATTCCATAAAGCCCGCATCGGGTTCGGAGCCGCCTTCCAAAATATGGAAGTCGCGCCGCTGGTCCTTCACGACCTGTCCCTGTCCTATGGCGGGCCGCTGCGGCGGATCGCCCGGTGGTCATTCGGAAACGCCGACCAGTTCGCCCGGTCAGCCGCCAGGAACAAGGCGCTGATCCTTTCGGTCACAAATCCGCTCTGGGAAGAAGAGCAGGCTTCCCGCTGGCTACCGGTGCAGACTTTCCCTGTTGATTATCCCTTCCGTGTCGTGTTCGGAGATCCTTCGCCGGGCATTACGTTCGCCAGCTCCAAAGAAATCGTCCGGATCCTTCCTGGCGGGAAAGAGGCCCGTCGTTTTCCCGTCCTTAATCCGCTTCCCATCGAGGCGATGGGGGACGAGTTTTTCCAGGAATCTGACGGAAGCCTGTTCCTGCTGGATCTCGATGCGAAGCAGCCAGAGCCGAATCATTACGATTTCGAAAACCAGTGCTGGGAGCGGACGGAGAACAGGGCATCCTATTCCCGCTGTTATGAAGCCTCGCTGTTCCGTAATCCGGTTGATGGCCGTATGGTTCGGCTTTTCGGCTATGGTTATCATCAGTTCCTGAATGAAAAGCTTTCCTGGAAACCCGGAGAGCCGGTCTCCCGGGAGCTGCTTGAGGGCGTGGACCCTCGAAGGAGAGTTGCGGTCTGCGTGCAAGACACCCTTGCCTATCTCTTCGGCGGAAACGGCAACGCCAGCGGACGCCAGGACCAGCCCATCCAAGACTATCCCGAGATCCTGGCCCTGAACCTGAGGGACGATTCCGTCCATCCGGTAGTGAAACTGACGGCGCTGAGTGTCACTTCGCCCGATCTTTTATGGAAAGACGGCCAGTTTTATACCCTGATTAACGAATCGGAAAAGATATCCTTGATCGGGGTCGATCCCGAAACCGGTTCGTACCGGAAGAGTCCCGGGATCCGCAAGGGGATGGCCATTTATTGGGGATGTCGCCTTTTGAATGACGGTCACGCCTGGTATGCGTATGTCGCTGGTGTGGCGAAAGATGGGGAAGGGTATATCTCGGTTTTCTCCATCCGATCCCCGTTCCGGGAAGAAATACCTCCTTTGCCGAAAAAGTCATCGTGGCCCTGGATTCTGTTGCTTGTGGCAGGCGTATCCGTCTTGTCCGCCGTTTGGATCATCCGCAGCCGGAGAGTGAAGCCCTTGCTCCCGCCGGAACAGGAGACGGAGCCCGCGCTGAAACGGTCTCAGATCCACCTGCTGGGCTTCTTCAAGGTGACGGACCCGGAAGGGCAAGACTTGACCGGAGAATTCTCGCCGATGATGCAACAGGTGCTGACATTCTTACTGGTCCATTGCCGGGAAGGCAAGCGGGTCTCCAATGCCCAGCTGCGCGAGAATTTCTGGTTCGATAAGAGCGAGGAAAGTTTCATCAACAACCGGGCGGTCTATTTCAACCGGCTGCGGACCCAACTGGAAGCGCTGGGCGCGGCCTCGATTACCAACCATACCGGTAATTGGTCCATCGACCTGGCGGATGTGCCCTGTGATTATTACCGCGCCTGCCAACTGGCCGGACTGGTCAAGTCCGGAACCATTACGTCCGCCGACCTGGGCGAATTCGTCCAACTGGCCGGGGCCGGTCCGCTTCTTCCGGGTATGAGTGCGGAGTGGCTGGATCGTTTCAAGGCGGAATACACGGAGAAGATGATGTCTGCCCTCAGCTCCCTTTCCCAGCAGCGGCTCTCCCCGGCGGACCGGATCCTATTGAGCGACCTGATCCTTCAATTCGATTCGACGGATGAAGAAGCCGTCCGGATGAAATGCCAGGCCCTGATGGAAAGTAAGCGCTATGGCGCGGCGCAGGAATGCTACAAGGCTTTTGTCCAGCGATACCAGCAGCTGATGGGCGAAGCATTCCAGACGGCATTTTCAGATTTTGTTAAAAATCGGGGGAAATAAGTATTTTTCTTTAAAAATTCGCCCGCATTTATCGTTCATTAAGGCAACCATTAAAGGTTGCCTTTTATTATTGCATTAAAACCCATCTGTTTTTATGAAAAACCAATCACTTGTCAAAACAACCCTTGTCTTCCTGCTGCTCCTTTCAGGAGGGGCATTCCTTGCCGGTGCGCAGGGAAAAGACAAGCTCATCAAGGGCAAGGTCCTGGACGAGGCTGGTGAGCCTGTTCCCGGAGCGATGGTCATCAACCCGAAGACCAAATCAGCGACCACGACCGATCTGGACGGAGTCTTTCAGTTGACGGCCTCCCCGGAAGAGGTACTTTCCGTCAGTTTCCTGGGATTCAAGGACCAGACCTTCCAGGCCAGGGATCTCGATGGAAAAACCGTCGTCCTGCAGGTTGACTCCGAGCGACTGGACGATGCCGTCGTCATCGGATACGGCGTCCGCAAGCGTGAGAACCTGACGGGCGCCGTGTCCAGCATCGGGGGTGGCCGGGAGCTCAAGACCGCAACCAGTTCTTCCCTTGCACAGGACTTGGCCGGAAAAGTCGCCGGCCTGCAGATCCGTCAGGAGAACGGCGAACCGGGTTCCTTCTCCACCAGTATCAACATCCGGGGCTTCGGAAATCCGCTCTATGTCGTGGACGGGGTCCCGCAGGTCTCCGGCAACAATATCTTCCAGCGCCTCGACCCGAACGACATCGAGAGCATTTCTGTGATCAAGGATGCCTTGGGCGCCGTCTATGGCCGCCGGGGTGCCAACGGTGTGGTCATCGTCACGACCAAGACCGGCAGCTCGAAACGTCCGGTGCTCTCTTTTGAAGCCGTCGCGGGCATCCAGATGCCGACCAACATGCCGGCGATGAGCAACCGGAAGCAGTGGACCGAGCTGTACAATGAAGCGATGCTTTACAACGGAAGCATCGCGTATACCCCTGAGCAGTTGGCTGCAGAAGCGGCCGCGCCTTCCACAGACTGGTACAATGCCGTCATCAAACCCTTCTCAACCCAGCAGCAGTACCACCTCTCTGTCGAGGGGTCGACGCCCCGGGCGAAGTATTATGTCGGCGCCGGTTACCTGACCGATGAAGGCCTGCTGCGCAGCGGCGACCTCGGCTACAACAAGGTAGATTTCCGGTCCAACATCAATGTCAACGTCACCGACAACCTTCACGTGGATTTCCAGCTGTCCGGTTCTTCCGACAAGAAGATTGGCCCGACGGGCGGCTTTTATGATGTTTTCTTCGCATCCCGGACCGCTCTGCCCACCGAGAAGATCTATGCCAACGACAATCCGGATTATATGGCGGTGACCGCCTATGGCCACGCCCTGGCCAAATCGATGTCGGAGGTCTCGGGCTACAGCAACGCCGATGACCGCGTCTTCAATGGCGCCGCCGCCATCCGTTACGATTTTCCCTTCCTGGAGGGCCTCTACGCCAAGGTGAACTACAGTTACAACTTCCGCAACATCGCTACCAAGTCGCTCAACAAGGCTTACAATCTGTATGTCTATGACGAGAGGGCTGACGTACCGTATTCGCCGCAGGAGAAGAACGGCCCTTCGACTATCAGTAACAGCTACTCGACCTCAGGACTGGCTACGCTGCAGGCGATGCTCTCCTACTCCCATCTTTTCGGAGGAAGTCACCAGACAGAGGCGACCCTCGTCTATGAGCAGACCGGCTACCACAGCCGCAACAGTTCCCTGACCCGCGAGTATTCCTTCTTTACGGGCGACCAAGTCGATCTGGCCGGCGAGAACAATATGAAAACCTCCGGCATGGAGAATGACGAGACCAGCATGTCCTACATCGGCCGCCTTTCCTATGGGTATAAGGACCGCTACCTGGTCGATGCTTCTTTCCGTTATGACGGATCTTGCCTGTACAGTCCTCAGATGCGTTGGGGCTTCTTCCCTGTCGTCTCCGCGGGTTGGCGGGTCACCGAGGAACCGTGGATGAAGAATCAAAGGGTCTTCTCTTATCTGAAACTCCGGGCTTCCTACGGCCTGGTGGGCGAGGATAACGGCAAACCTTTCCAATATATCCCGGGCTTCAGTGTTACCGGTGGCGGCGGTTATGAATTCACCGACGGCACCTGGACGACCGGCGCGGCATCGCCCGTCCTTGTCAACGAGAAACTGACCTGGTTTACCTCGAAAATCGCAGACGTCGGCATAGACTTCGGTTTTCTGAACAACCGCCTTACGTTTACGGTCGATGCGTACGACCGCGACCGTTCCGGCCTGCTCTCCAGCCGTTTGCTGTCTCTCCCGAACACGTTCGGAGCCTCACTCCCGCAGGAGAATCTCAATAGCGACCGTACCTTCGGAATGGATTTCACCACGTCATGGAACGGCCATGTCGGCGACTTCTATTACAATGTATCAGGCAATCTTAATTATGCCCGCTCCCAGAACCTCTATGTCGAGGAGGCCGAGTTCTCCAGCACGAGACAACGCTGGCTTTCGGGCAAAGCGTACCGGTATAACGATGTTTATTGGGGCTATGTCGTCCTGGGACAGTTCCAGACCGAGCAGGAGATCCTCGAAGCTCCTATCCAGAACGGTGCGCGTGGCAACGGGAAGATTCTGCCGGGCGATTACCGCTACAAGGATATGAATGAGGACGGCATCATCGACGGCAACGACCAGGTTCCGCTCTTCTACAGTGGTTATCCCAAACTTTTCTACGGCCTGACCTTGTCCGGCTCCTGGAAGGGCCTGGACTTCTCCTTGGTCTTCCACGGGTCCGGATTCAATACCATCCGCTTCAAAGAGATGTACGCCGAAGTGCTGGCGTACAACCTCAACACGCCTGCCTATTTCTACGACCGGTGGCACCGGGCCGACATGTTCGACGACAGCAGCGAATGGATTCCCGGGAAATGGCCTTCGACCCGGCTCATTACGGATGCGGGTTCCAACTATCTCGAGAGCTCCATCTGGCGGAGAGATGTCACCTACTTGCGTCTGAAGAACCTGACGGTTGGCTACACACTCCCGCAGCGCTGGACCTCCCGCGTGGGCATCAGCAAGGCCAGGCTCTATGTCAATGCCAACAATATCTTCACCCTCTGCGATCCCTTCGTCAAGCCCTTCGACCCGGAAAAGACGGTCGGAACGAGCAGCATGGGATGTAACTATCCGTTGATGCAGAGTTGGAACTTTGGTGTAAACATTTCATTCTGATACGATTATGAAAAGATACCCGATATTTTGCATCATGACGGCCGTCCTGCTGTTCGGCGCCTGCAAGGACTACTTGGACATCAAGCCCAAGGATAAGATCAGCCAGGACAACCTGTTCTCCTCCGCGGCTGGCCTGGAATTGTATATGGCCAACCTGTACTCGCAGTTGCCCATCGAGGATTTCAACTATATGCGGGACGGGTTCGACCAGCATTACACCCATTCCAATATGGTCCCGGCGATGTTCACGGAAGAGGCGACCCATTCCCAATATGTCGACCATTACAGCGTCAATTACTTCCGCTGGTGGGATTCCGCGTTCAAGCTGATCCGCGATGTCAACATCCTTTCCGACGCCATTCCTACCCTGCCCATCCGTGACGATGAGAAGGCGGCGATGGAAGGAGAGGTCGCATTCATCAAATGCTACACCTACTTCGGCCTGGCCAAACGTTACGGAGGTGTTCCGATCATCCGGACGACCCAGCAATGGGAGGGGGATGTGGACGCCCTGAAAGTCCCGCGCTCGACGGAGCAGGAGACCTGGCAGTATGCGATCGATCTGGGAAAGACAGCCATCGAGAAACTGCCGGTGGTCGGTCACACGGAACGTCGTGCCAACAAATACGTAGCGGCGGCCCTGACCTCCCGCGTCGCTCTTTTTGCCGCATCGGTGGCCAAATTCTCTGATAAGGTCGCCCTGGCCGGCAAGGCAGTGGAGGATCATCTGGTCGGAGTGGACGCCTCGGCTGCGGCGGGTTGGTACAAAGACGCCATCGAGGCCGCGGAAGTCGTCATCCAGTCTGGCCGCTATGGTCTCTATATGCCGGAACCTGCGTCTCCGGATGAGGCAGCCGATAATTACTACAAGCTATTTACCCAGCCCAACAGCGCCAGCCCCGAGGTTATTTTCATCAAGGGCCTGACCGTTAAGGGTACAGGAAGCAATTACCCCATTTTCTTCCAACCCAAGCAAACTTGCGGTGGATGGCCGCATCCCGGGCGGATGGATCCGAATCTGGAGCTGATCGACCTGTATGAGAGTTATGGCTCGAACGGGGAAAGCGCTCCGATACGTACTTCTGCTGCCGCCAATGACCTGACGGACTATACCGGTTATTCATCAAAGAAGACTTACTACAAGTTCGACGACCCGACCGACATCTTTGTCGACAAGGATGCCCGCCTCCGCGCGACCGTCATCTTGCCTGGATCAAAGTTCAAGAACACGACCATCATCATCCAGGCCGGCTTGATCCAGCAGGATGGGAC
>CAMJHJ010000097.1 GCA_946405485.1 uncultured Bacteroidales bacterium
TTGCGGGCGAAAGAGACTTCCCGCACCTGCTTCCCAAGGCTCTTGACGGCCTCTGTCAGCGTATCGACATCCGGTCCTGACAGCACCGCGGTCGCCTCCTTTCCTCCCAACCTGAAGGAACTGATACTGAGGATCTCCAGGCAAGCCAAGACCAGGATGGCCGTAAGGATGGCCACCTCGAACAAACCGCAGCCGGCGCTCAGGCCCACGGCACCCGTCACCCAGAGCGAGGCGGCGGTAGTCAGGCCGCTGACATGCTTCTTCTTCATGATGATGCCGCCACCGATGAAACCGATGCCGGTCACGACACCGGCGGCGACCCGTGCTGCGTCAAACCTGGCCGCTTCCGGGAAACCGTTTTGGGAAATGATCATGAACAGTGCGGCGCCCAGCGCCACCATGATATGCGTCCGGACACCGGCATTCTTGGCGCGGAGCTCGCGCTCATAGCCGATCAGCGCGCCCAGCAGGACGGCCACCAGCAAGCGGACTACGAGTTGAAGGGGAAAAGACATTGCAACAGGTTTTGTGGTTTTATCGAATAACAAATATAACGAATCCCGCTGTCAATACAAAAAAATCAGACCCAAAAGTCTGGGTGACTTTTGGGTCTGTGAGGTCGGGATGATCCGACTCGAACGGACGACCTCCACGTCCCGAACGTGGCACGCTAGCCAACTGCGCTACATCCCGAAAAGAAGCTGCCGTGGCAGCTCCTCAATCCTAAAGCTTATTGATGTAAACAGCGAGGCCGCTCTTAAGGTTGGAAGCCTTGTTCTTGTGGATCAGGCCCATCTTTGCGAGCTTGTCGATCATCGCGTACACCTTGGGGGCGGAGGCGACGGCAGCCTCTTTGTCAGTCGTGTTCCTGAGGGCGCGGATAGCGTTCCTCGTACTCTTTGCATAATACTTGTTATGCAATCTGTGCCTTTCGCTCTGGCGAATGCACTTCTCTGCAGATGCGTTGTTTGCCATTATTTTTGTTTTTTATATTCTGGTAGTGGGTAGGAGAATCGAACTCCTATTGCGGGAATGAAAATCCCGAGTACTAGCCGTTATACGAACCCACCGCGTATTTGGGACTGCAAAGGTATATAATTATTTTTACAAGACAAAATATTTTTTATTCCCCGGTCCCTTTCCATTCAAAGGAATACAGCAACGATTCTACCTGCCTGAGATACTGGCGTTTATCATACCTCGGGGCATAGACGAAAGCTTCCGCGACCACGATTTCCTTGCCGTCCGGGCTATAGAAGGAGTGGGACACGAAAGGACCGCCCATGAAATCGTTGTAGACTTCCCAGTAGCCACGCACCTGCGCGAAATTGAACGACTTATACTTCACGAAGCGAAGGGTCGGAGGGATGAATTCACCCGTTGTCATGTAGGTATTGTCGAGCATGCCGGGCACGTTCTGCTGAAGGACCCGGTTCCGGTTGGCGATGATGGTTTCCAGTTCGAAATCGGATCCGTCACCCTTCGCAGGATACTTGTAGACGAAGATATCCTGATAGACATAAGTCTTCTCGTCGGCCACCCAGACAAAATCCGTCGTCTTTTTCTTCAGCTTGTAGCCGGAAGGGAAATGGGGCGAACCGCCGATCACCTCCGCGACCTGCGGGAAGATGGAACTTTCCTCGTAGAGGCGCGTATTGGCGATGACGCGGTTGCGCTCCGCCTGCTCGATGGCTTCCGAAATCACTTCCCCGTTCTCCTTGGTGATTTCCACCGCGCGCTCATCCGTCGTCGCGCTGACCTTGATCACGCACTGGGGACTCGCCCAGATATCGCTGAGGTACTGTACCCCTTCCTTCTGCACCTGGGGGTCGATTTCATAGATGACGAGGTTGCGGTGGACCTGGAAGAGGTTCACGAAATTGGACGGGACCACGTTCACCAGCGAGTACAGGGGCTCCCGCGTCGCCAGGTAAGGGCAGTCGCAGGCCAGGAGCTCCCGGACCGCGTTGCCGGGTTCCCCTTCCCAAGGGGTCTTGTCCATCACGACGAGGATTTCGCCGGCCTTGCCGCTGACGGACGGGAGAAGCTTTTTGGTCGATTTGTTGCCGCAGGACACGAGTGTCAGCACGAGGGCGGCAAAGAAGGCCATCTTTTTCATATCCAGTTATTTATTTGATCAATCTTCCGATATCGTTGCCGAAGGCCAGCATCATCAGGGCCAGCAGCAGGACCATGCCGATCATCTGCGTGACGGCGAGGAACTTGTCCGAAGGCTTGCGTCCCGTCAGCATCTCGAAGAGCGTGATCAGGATGTGCCCGCCGTCCAGTCCGGGAATGGGGATGAGATTCATCACGCCCAGCATGACTGACAGCAGTCCGAGCAGATAGAGGAACTGCAGCCAGTCCCAACGGCCGGGGAAAGCCTGCCCGATCGCGATGAAACTGCCCACGGACTTATAGGCCTGCGTGCTGGGGGTCGCCACGAGACGCAGGTCCCGCAAGTAATCCCGCAGGGTCGTAAAGGTGTATTTGAAGCCTGCGGGAACGACCGACAAGCCTTTGTATTTCTTAGTCTTAACCCCCGGAACCGACATATAGACGCCGATGCGTCCCAGGCTGTCCACGGCCGCGACCGTCTCCATCAGGGTGCCTTCGCGTTCCAGTGTCAGGACCGCTTCAGAACCGGCTTTCTGCGCCAGCAAGGCCTTGGCATCCTGCGCATAAGGAGTCAGGACGCTGTCCACCGCCGTCACCCGGTCGCCGTGCCGCAGGTCCGCGGAGGCATTCTGGCTTTCCGGCGGGATGGATTCGATCACGAACGGGATCGCCAGATCGAACATCCCGGGGGAAGAGAGCACCTGCCCGATCATCGACCGGTCGATCCAGATCTCTACGGTGTCGGTGCCGCGAAGGACGGTGGCCTTGCGGACATCGCGGCGGGCCAGGTCGGCCTGCAGTGAATAGAAACTCTCCGGCACGTAGTCGTCCAACTTCAGGATGCGGTCGCCGGTCCGGAAGCCCATCTCATACGCCAAGTCATTGACATAGATGGCATTCCCTTCATTCTCAATGTAAGATTCACCATTGATGCCAAGGATGCAGGTGAAGAAGACGATGGCGGAGATGAAGTTGAACAGCACGCCGCCGAACATCACCAGCAGCCGCTGCCAGGCCGGATGCGTCCGGAACTCCCAAGGCTGCGGCTCCCGTTTCAGACTCTCCAGGTCCATCGACTCGTCCACCATCCCGGCGATCTTGCAGTAACCGCCCAGCGGCAGCCAGCCGATGCCATATTCCGTCTCAGCCTCAGCCGCCTTGGGGAACAGGCGCACGAACCACTTCGACTCCTTGGTACTGAAGAGCTTGAATCCTTTCACGTCGAAGAAAAGGAAGAACTTTTCCACCCGGATGCCGAAGAGCTTGGCAAAGGTGAAATGGCCCAGCTCGTGCAGGATAATCAGCACGGACAGGGCCAGGATGACCTGCAATGTCTTGATCAGAGCTACCATATGAGTTCGCTTGCCCGGGACGTGACCGCCTCATGGGTCGCGAAGATGTCCTCGAGCGAGGGATTTGCTACAAAATCCGTTCCCTCCAGGCACTTGGAAACCACCGCTGCGATGTCATAAAAACCGATCTTGTCCTGCAGGAAAGCGGCGACCGCGACTTCGTTGGCCGCATTCAAGGCGCAGGGGATGTTTCCGCCGCGTGCGATCGCCTCGTAGGCCAGGCCCAGGCAAGGGAATTTCTGGAGGTCCGGCTCGAAGAAAGTGAGCGCCCCGAGGGCGGCGAAGTCCAGTTTCTTGTTGTCCAGCGACAGCCGCCGGGGGAAAGCCATCGCGAACTGGATGGCCTCCCGCATGTCCGGGCAGCCCAGCTGCGCGATCACGGCCCCGTCCTCGAATTCGACCATCGAGTGGATGACCGACTCGGGATGGACTACGACGTGGATACGCTCCGGGGAGGTATCGAAGAGCCAGCGCGCTTCGATCACCTCGAAACCCTTGTTCATCATCGTGGCCGAATCGATGGTGATCTTGTCGCCCATCGACCAGTTGGGATGGCGGAGGGCATCCGCCTTGGTCGCGCCCAGGATATCT
Organism: uncultured Bacteroidales bacterium; assembly: GCA_946405485.1. The sequence goes on from CAMJHJ010000097.1 coordinate 4,062, forward strand.
TTGCGGTCCCAGGTGCGGAACGGGCCGCCGGAAGCGGTCAGGTGGATGCGCGTGAGGGCATTCCCCTGGGCGCCCAGCAGGCATTGGAAGATGGCGGAATGCTCCGAGTCGACCGGCAGGATCGGAGCGTCGTATTTCATGGCCTCCGCCATTACCACGGAGCCGGCGGCCACGAGGGTCTCCTTGTTGGCCAGGGCGATGATCTTGCCCGCCCGTATCGCCGAGAGCGTAGGCCTGAGCCCGCTGAAACCCACCATCGCCGCGACGACGATGTCCACCCGGTCCGAGGTCACCAGGTCACAGACGGACTGAATCCCGGCAAAGACTTTGATGCCGTGGTCCTGCAGGGCGTCGGCAACTTCTTTGTACTTGGCTTCGTTGCAGATGACGACATGGTTGACATCGAACTCCAGCGCCTGCTCGATCAGGGTGGAAGAACTGTTGTTGGCCGTGATCAGTTCGACTTCGAACAGGTCCGGATGCTGCCGCACCACATCCAGGGTCTGGCGCCCGATGGAGCCGGTCGACCCTAGGATGGCGATTCTTCTTTTTCTGTTTTCCAAAGTTCTAGAAATTAATGTATTGCACCGGATTGACAGGCTCACCGCCATACCACAGCTCGAAATGGAGATGGTCGCCGGAAGTCGCGTTCTCCGCGCTGCCGGTCTGACCGACCAGCGCAATCGAGGTGCCGGCCGTCACTTTGTCGCCGACCGCCTTGAGGAGCTTCTGGTTCCGCTTGTAGAAGGTCAGGATGTCACCGGCATGCTGGACTCCGATGGTATACCCCATCTCGTCGCTCCAGCCGGCGAACACCACCGTCCCGTCCAGGACGGAGACGACGGGTGAACCGGCGGGGGCCGAAATGTCAAGGTACGGATGCCGGAGCGGATCATATTCAGCCGAAACGACACCCTTGAGGGGCGGGATGAAATGCCGGCCTTCGATGGGCGCCTTGCGGCCTTTCCCGTCCTGGAGGCCCTGGCTGGAACGGACGACTTCCTGGCGGAGGAGCGAATCGCGCTGCGAGAGCGCGGCCGCGTCGGAGGGCAGCGAATCCACGGGCGCCTTGACCCGGAGGACGCTGTCGATGTCGAGCGGCGGCTCACCGACGACGACCCGGCGCAGGTTTTCGGCATAAAGGTCCCAGCGCGTGATGACCCGCTCCAGCGAATCGATCTTGAGGGCGTTCTGGACCGCCATGTTGCGCGTGCGGGCGTCCGGATAACCCGGGATCGTGGCGCGCAGGGGCGTGAACGCGATCAGGCACCAGACCAGCGCGGCGCCGATCAGGACCACGGCAATGGCGGAAAGCCACAGCAACACTTTGGTGAAATGCCGCTGCCACAGGACCCGCTCGGTCTTTTGCTCGACCAGGCTGATCCGGTATTTCTTCGGCTCCCGACCCTTGTTATTTTCTTTTGTCATAACAATTTACTATCTTTGCAACCTTTATGGAAAGATTGATAGGCATCGACTATGGAAGGAAACGCACGGGGCTGGCGGTCAGTGACCCGCTCCGCATCTTCGCGTCTCCGCTCGAGACCGTCCCTGCTGCAAAGATAATAGATTATCTTCAAAATTATGCGCGGAAGGAGACCATCGTGCACTTCGTCGTCGGATACCCTGTCAACATGGATGGAAGGCCCTCGGAAGCGGCAGCGGACGTGGACCGTTTCCTTCCCGTCCTGAAGAAAGCCTTCCCCGGCGTCCCGGTCACCCTGGAGGACGAGCGTTTCACCTCCGTCCTCGCACACCGGGCGATGATCGAAGGCGGAATGAAATACAAGGACCGCCGGGATAAAAACTCGGTGGACAAGATCAGTGCGGCCCTCATTTTGCAGGGATTTTTAGACCGCACGGCAAAAGAGAAAGCATGATTTTACCGATTTATCTGTATGGCTCCGAGGTATTGAGAGCCGAAGCGGCTCCGGCCGACCTAAATGACAAAGAGCGTCTTACCACGCTCATCCAAGACATGAAAGACACGCTGGCCAAAGCGGAAGGCTGCGGCCTGGCGGCCCCCCAGGTAGGGGTCAGCGAGCGGGTGCTCATCGTGGACGGCGACGTGATGGCCGACATCTACGACTATCTCAAAGGCTTTTTCCGCGTGATGATCAATCCGGTCGTCATCGAGGAAAGTCCCCGCAAATGCGAATACAACGAGGGTTGCCTCAGCATTCCGGGCATCTATGCGGATGTGGCGCGTCCCGATGCGATGACCGTCGAGTATTACAATGAGAACTTCGAAAAGGTCACCGAGCATTTCGACAAGTTCGCCTGCCGGATGATCCAGCACGAGATGTCCCACCTGGACGGCAAACTCTTCACCGACCTGGTCGCCCCGATCCGCAAGAAAATCATCGGAAAGAAACTGCAAAGCATTGCCAAAGGCAAAGTTTCCACAAGATATAACGCTAAAATAAAATAAACGCTATGGGAGCATTTCACGCATACGACATCCGTGGCATCTACGGAGTCGATTTTGACAAAGATACCGCCTACAAAGTAGGTTATTTCATTCCCGAACTGCTGCAGACCGCCAAGGTCCTCGTCGGCCGCGACTGCCGCGTCTCTTCGGAAGAGATCCACGACGCCCTGATCCAGGGCCTGACCGACGCCGGCGCCGATGTATTCGACCTCGGTCTCACCAGCACCCCGATGGTCTATTTCGGAACCGCCAACTACGGATTCCAGGCCTCCGTCCAGATCACGGCTTCCCACAACCCGGCCGAATACAACGGCATGAAGGTGTCCCGCGAGAACGCCCTGCCGGTCGGATTCGACTCCGGTCTCGGCCAGATCAAGGAATGGATCGAAGCCGGCCGGGAAACCCCTGTCGCCGATGTGCGCGGCAAGGTGTTCCCCATGGACATCCACGCCGACTATATGAAATTCATGGAGAAATATCTCGGCGATTTCTCCGACTTGAAGGTGGCCTTCGACCTGTCCAACGGCATGGCCTGTCTCTTCGCCCACGAAGTGTTCGGAGAGCGTCACAGCTACATCTTCGACACCCTCGACGGCAGTTTCCCCAACCATGAGCCGAATCCCCTGATCCCCAAGAACGTAGAGCCCCTCAAGGACCTCGTCCGGAAGACGGGCGCAGACCTCGGCGTCATCTATGACGGCGATGCGGACCGCGTGATGTTCGTGGATGAAAAGGCCCGTTTCGTGGCCCCCGACCTGATGATCGCCCTCCTGTCCAAGTACTTCATCGAAGAGCGCGGAGAGAAGAATCCCCGGGTCCTGCAGGAGATCCGCACCTCCAAGGCCGTGTCCGAGTATCTGACCCCCATGGGCTGCGAGGTCCATACCTGGCGCGTCGGACGTGCGTTCGCGGCACCGAAGCTCCGCGAGATCGACGGACTTTGGGGCGGCGAGTTGGCCGGCCATTACTATTTCAAGGATTTCTTCTATTCCGACAGCGGCCTGCTGGCATCGATCCTGGTCCTGCGCATCGTCGCCCGGCTGAAGCGTGAGGGCAAGACCCTCAGCGAGGCGATCGACGGGATCGTCGCTTATAAGAACTCCGGCGAAGTCAATTTCCGCCTGGAGGACAAGAAGGGTGCGATGGACGCCGTCTGCGCGATGTTTACCGCGGAGGAGACGCCCACCAAGCAGATGGATTTCGACGGTTACCGCCTCGAGTTCAAGGACTGGTGGTTCAACATCCGTCCTTCCAACACCGAACCTTACCTGCGTTTCATCTGCGAAGCCACGACAGATGAGCTCCTGGACGCCAAAGTGGCCCAAGTACGTGCACTGTTAAAAGAAAAATTCAACGCTGAATGAAAAAACTTTTGATGGCGTCCGCCCTGGTTCTCGCCGTGACCGGCGCGGTCCGGGCACAGACGCTGGACACTTCACCTAAACCCATGACCCGGCAGCGGGCGGACCTGCTGCTGCAACCCCACAGGATTACCGGCCCCGTCAAATCCCTGATTCCCGGGGAGCACGGAGGCGCGCTCGACACCCTCGAGACAGGCAACCCCGAGGTCAAGATCGTCCTCTTTGCCGACAATTCCTGGAAATATATCAAAAATGCCGACATTCTGGCGACGGAACGCTATTTCAGCGAGAACTGGAACGACAATCCGGATGCCTACCGCCTCGACTATAACACCCTGCCCGAGCGCACCACCCTCTGGCTGGTGGATGACAACGCCCAGTACTGCTGCCCCAATCCGACGGCGGTCTTCTCTAAATTCGGCTATCGTCACCGCAGGCGCCACCAGGGCGTCGACCTGCCGCTCAAGACCGGAGACCCCGTGCGGGTCGCCTTCGACGGCAAGGTGCGTGTTTCGAAATACTACCGCGGCTACGGCAACCTGATCATCGTGCGCCATGCCAACGGCCTGGAGACTTTCTATGCCCATCTGTCAGCGCGTGACGTCGATGTGAATGACTGGGTCACGGCCGGCCAGGTCATCGGCAAGGGCGGTTCGACAGGCCGGTCCTCAGGTCCCCACCTGCATTTCGAGACCCGCTACAGGGGTTATGCTTTCGATCCGGAGTGGCTGATCAAGTTCCCGGAAGGCAATCTGCGCAACGCCACCTTCACGCTCAAGCGCAAGTACCTCAACCCGGCCAGCCATTATGTCCCGACTTCCGATGACGAAGAGGAGGAGATCTTGCTCGCGGAGCAGGA
>CAMJHJ010000098.1 GCA_946405485.1 uncultured Bacteroidales bacterium
TGACCCGTACGTCGGTTTAGCAAACCGGTGGTTTCAGCCACTCACCCACCTCTCCAGGTCCACGTTGGTTTAAGGCCAAATCGGACTACAAAGATAGGGAAAATTATTTGCTTTGCAAGATGCTTGGGTTAAAATCAGTATATGACCTTGACCCAGGGCATTTTCTCTTCTAAAAACTGCTTCTGGGCGACGGGGATGTCGCAGCAGAGGCGGTCGGCACCGAGGTAGATGCCGAGGACGAAGTCTTCGATCTTCTGGTTCGGCCAGAGGCTGACGGTGAGGCCGGCTTCATGGGCTTTTTCGACCATGGCGCGGGAGGTGCCTTCCAGTCTGCAGCCGAGGGCTTTGATGCCGACGGTCTTTGCCAGGGCTATTGTCTCTTCATTAATCGGCTTGCCGACGATGAGGAGGAGTTCGGCGTCGGGATGGTGCTCTTGGAGGTAGCGGAGGCCGCGGTAGTCGGATGAGGTGAAGACGAGTTGGGAGCCGTGGGTCTTGATGGACCGGACAGCGGCATAGACCTTTTCCACATACTCTTCGAGCCGGTCCTGGGGGTAGAGCGCCGCGGGGGTTGTTTTCATCTCGAATTCGACATAGAGCCCGTCTTTACCGTCGAGAAAGCGGCAGAATTCTTCGAGGGAGAGGACCGGGTTGCCCTTTTTGGTCCGGAGGCTCCGGATCTCGGCGGCGGTCTTTTCTTCGAAGACGCCGGTGCCGTCGGTCGTCCTTTCGAGGGTGTGGTCGTGGGTCAGGAAGAGGGCTCCGTCACGGGTCATCCGGATGTCAGTTTCAAAGCCGGTGTAGCCGGCGTCCCAGCTTTCCCGGAAGGCTTGGGCGGTGTTTTCGTCCCGTTCGAGACGTCCTCCGCGATGGGAGAAGGCCCGGACGGTCTGGGTTTGGGCATAGGCCCCTGCCGCGAGGCAGAGAAGAATCAGGACGGAGGTAAGTCTTTTCATAGCGCTATTTGCTTTGCAGGATATATTTGCCGGAAGGGAGGAAGATCTTGGTGGTTCCACCTTCGGTGTAGCTGGCGAGCTTGCCGGGGTTGAGGTTGAAGCGGGCGGGAGCCACGACGGTGGCGGTGGAGCCGACGGGGATTTCGATCCGCCAGACGATCTTGTGTCCGATGATGGTCCATTCGCTGGAAATCGTGCCCTGAGGGGAGTCGAAGGAGGCTTTGACGTGGTCGAGGCCTTCGGGGAAACAGGGCTGCATCCAGATGCGCCGGAAGGCGGGGGCGGCGGCGATGATCCCGGAGGCGGTGGGCTCGGGAGCGATGCCGGCAAGGTCTTCGTAATACCAGCGCAGGAGGTCGCCGATGAGGTGCGCGTGGCAGCCGGAGTTCATCGAGGGACCGGCCTCGTCGCCGTTCCAGAGCTCCCAGACAGTGGTGGCGCCCTTCTTGATCATATAGCCCCAGCTGGGATAGGTGTCGATCGTGCAGAGTTTGTAAGCAAGGTCGGCGTGCCCGTTGCGGGTCAGGACTTCCATCACGTAGCGCATGCCCACGTTTCCGACGCAGAGGTGCCCGTCGAAGTCGTTTTCAATGCGGTTCACGATGTTTTCCACAACGGCCTGCTTGTGCGCGGCCGGGACGATGTCGAAATACACCGGGATGAGGTTGGCGGTCAGCGTGTTGTTGTCATAGCAGTTGCGTTCCGGGTCGAAGAATTCGCGGTTGTAGGCCTCGACGACCCGCGCCTTCATGCCCTCGTAGAACGGCACGTCGGCATCGTTCCCGGTGAGGCGGGCGAACTTCATCATCAGGTCGAGGGTGCCGACCAGGATGCCGGTCTGGAGGATCGGACTGTTCGTGATGCGGGAGGGGTCGGTCGCATGGATGAGCTCGGGCGACTCCGGCGGGACGATCCAGTCCTTGTATTCGTCGTGTTTCATCCGGAAGATGCCGTCTTCCTTGAGGTTCTTGGCCGTCGCATATTCGAGCCAGGCCTTCATGGCCGGGTAGTAGGTGCGGATGCCGCTGTCGTCGCCATAACGCGAGTACAGCATCTCGGCCATGTAGAGGAACACGGAGGAATGGGACATGTCGTCCGTGTAGATGCTCCAGTAGCGCGGGGAGACGACGGAGATGCGCTGCCCGTTCTTCATCGAGTCATAGACGTCGTCCATCCATTTGCGGTACAGGGGAGCCACATTGAAGAGATAGGGCTCGCCCCAGATCGTGCCGCCGCGGTCTCCGATCCAGCCCTGGCGCTCGTCGCGCTGGGGGCAGTCGATGGGCATGCCGCGGTAGTTGCTGCGCAGGCCGCAGCGGATGTTCTTGTACAGGCGGTTGAGGCGCTCGTCGGAGCATTCGAAACTCCCTTTGGGGTCCATCTTGTCCCAGATGACCTGCCCGACCAGGTTGCGGTTGATAGGCGTAGCGGTGACCCCTTCGATTTCCATGAAACGGAAGCCGTGCATGGGGAAAGTGGGGGTCCAGGTGAACTTTCCGTCGGAGGCCGGAGTGTACTGGTCGGTCGCCAGGGTGCGGCGCAGGCTGGCCATGTTGAGGCTGTCGCCGGCGTCGGTGAGTTTCTCGGCATATTTGAAGACGATCGGCTGCCCGGCCTTGCCTTCGAGGGTCATGATGACATAACCGACCATGTTCTGCCCAAAGTCCACGATATAGCGGTCGCGGCCCACCTTGCGCACGCTCTGGGCCATGATCTTGTCCTGGATGGCCATGTCGTCCATCGTCATCGCGCGCATCCTTCCCTTGGGGGCGCCCATCTCGTCCACGCCTTTCCAGCGGCGGTCGCCCTTGAAGCCCACGGTGTTCCAACCCGGCATCTCGAGGCGCGCGTCATAGTATTCGCCGTCGTACTCGTTGTTGGAGGTGACCGGACCTCCGCTGGTGCCGGTCCAGTCCGTGTCACTGATGACCACGTCCTGCCGCCCGTCCTTGTAGCGGATCTTCAGCACCAGCTTGACACGCGGGTCGGAAACGCTGCGCAGGGTCTTGGCGCTCAGGGACTGATAACGGCCGCAGCCCAGCAGCACGGCGAGGGTGTTGTCTCCTTTCTGGACCAGGGAGGTCACGTCGTAGGTACGGTAGTAGACGACCTTGTCGAACAGGACCGGCGGATGCATGAACATCTGCGGACAGACGCGCTTGCCGTTGATGGAAGCGTCCCCGATGCCCAGGGCGGACATATAGAGTTTGGCGGAGGCGATCTTGTCTCCGGCCCGGAAGTCCTTGCGCAGGTATTTGGCGGGCAGGTGGCAGGGGTCTTCCTTGAGTTTTTCGCGTTCGCTGATGCCGATCCACTTCGCGCCCATCCAGGCAGCCGAGTCGCGGAGGCCGGTGGACCAGCGGGCGCGCGTTTCGTCACGGGTCACGCCGGCGCTTGTCCAGACCTTCACCGCCCATTCATAATCGGTCTCGCTCTCCAGGGCGGGACCGCCGTAAGGCACGAGCACGTTCTCGAAAGACGGGACCTTGCCGCTGTCCCAGACCTTCTTGCCGTCGGCACCCCGCCAGACCGTGATCTGGTAGGCCGTCTGCAGGGTCTTGTTCTCCCGGGAGTCGACCTTCCAGGAGAAGCGGGGCGTCTCACAGTCAATGCCTTCCGGGTCGGTCCGAAGTTCCGTGGTCAGGTCTTTGACCCCGACTTTGGGAGCCTTGGCGGCGGAGAGGAGGAGCAGGGCGGCCGGCACGAGGGCCAGCGCCAGGAGAGTGGATTTATTCATCGTCTAACCATTTATTCTTGCGGATTCCGATTTCCCCGAGGGGAATCTCCCGGATGCCCAGGGGGTGCAGGATATCCGGGGTGCAGAAGTACGCCGCGTCCCGGCCCCCGGAGGAGACGGAGACGTTGCCGCCCTCGATCTGGGGTGTCGTGGCGCGGAAATAGAGAGAGTCGCAGTCGACCAGGAGGTTCTGGCGCACGACGTTGACATCGATCGTCCGGCCCCAGTTCCGCGCCTCGGGATAGCGGGTCAGAAAGGCCTCGGACTCCATGTCCACCTCGCGGCAGATGCGCTCGCGGATGCGGTCCCAGGTCGCATGCCAGAGGGAATCGCCGTAGGGCGTGAAGGAGACGGCATAGGGGCAGTCGAAGAAGACGTTCTCTTCGATCACATTGTCGCTGCCGCCGTGGATCTGGATGCCTCCGAACTCGACGGAGCCGCAGCGTTCGAAGAGGTTGCCGCGGATCTCCACGCCGGAAATCAGGTCGTCCAGGCGGATGCCGGCGACGCCGTAACGCGTGCCGCCGCGGATGTCGCGCCAGTGGTTGTAGCGCATGACGATGCCGCGCATCGAGGGGTTGAGATAGAGGTCGAATCCGCCCTGGTCGTCCGATTCCCGGGCGACCCTTTCGATCCGGTTGAATTCGGCGACGAGGTCGTTGCCGGCCAGGGAAAGGGCTGAGGAAGGGCCGTCGCGCAAGACACAGTGGTGGATCGTGATGCCGCAGCCGTCGGCCGTAAAGGCGCCGTTGTAGGTACGGTGGAAGCGCTCGTAATCCTCAACGAGGGTGTTGGCGCAGACGTGGTCCGCCCGTAGGAAACGGGACCGGTCTCCCCCGCGCATCGTGATGCCGGAGGCTTCCAGGTGGCGCAGGACACAGCCGTCGATGCGGCAGCGCTCTCCCCCGTCCACGCGCAGGGCTTCGGTGCCGAGGTTTTCCATCCGACAGTCCAGGATCTTCACGTCGCGGCCGCCATTGACGCGGAGCGCCCCTCCCCTGCTCTCGCAGAAGCTCAAGCCCTTGACCGTGACGCCTTCGCAGTCTTCCAGGGTCAGCATGAACTTGGCCTGAAGCGTCGAGAGCGTAGTCCTGGCGTTTTTGGGGTCTACGCCCTCGGGCATATACCAGTACAGGCGACGCGTATCGCGGTCGAGGTACCATTCGCCGGGGGCGTCGATCTCGCAGAGGAGATTCAGGCCGAAAAAGCGCAGGCCGTGACGGAAACGCTTGCCCGGGAGCTCCATGATCCTTTGGCGCGGGTCGATGCGCGTGACGGGCTTGTAGCTGTCGGTCCAGTCGAAGAACCAGTAACCGCCCACCCAAGGATCCTTCTCGTCGACCCAGCGGTCGATGCGGGGGTCGCTGTATTCAAAAACGCCCTCGACGGTGCCGGAGTTGCCGTTTTCGACCGGAGGGATGGGGGTTGCGCCCAGGGCCCGGCCGCCATAGACGAAACCTTCGTTGGGGTAACGGGCCAAGGTCTGGACCACACCGTCGCAGAAGAGCGCCGGACGGTGTCGGTCCTTGACCGGGTCGCCGAGATACTGTTCGTCTAAAGATGTGTAATAGAGCCGCTTGCGTACTTCTTGCGGGAGTTTGGCGAGCGTCTTTCGCTCGCGTACGCGCTGCCAGCCCTTAACGGGGATGGAACCGCGGAACACGGGCGCCTCGCCTTCTGCCGCTTCGATTACCACGCCGCGGGCGCCGCTCAGCGTAAGGGGTCCGTCCAGGAAGTAGTTGCCTCCGGCAATGCGGATGGTGTCGCACTCCCCTGCCTTTTCAAGCGCCTTGCGAAGGGTCGCGAAGGGCCGCTCCCGGGTCCCGGCTCCGGCATCATCCCCTTCCGGGGAAACGTGCCAGACCGCCGGCGACGCCTGGGCGCCTGCCGCGACCAAGACGGCGGCAAGGAGGGAAAGGGCGGCCTTGTTCATCGTCTATTTGTAGGCCGCTGCCTGCATGATCAGCCTTCCGATCTCCGCATTGTCTGTCTTGTGGGTGAAAAGCTGGGAGCCGGCGCCGATGGCGAAGACGGGTACATAGCCGGAGCTGTGGCCGCTGACCCAGTAGACGCGGGCTTTCTGGTTGAGCAGACCGATGGCGGCCGCGACGATCTTGGCGTTGTCGGCATAGAGGTCCTTGACGGAGCCGGCCTTGCGCTTGGCAACCGTCTCCTCATAGATGTCGCGGAGCGCCTTTTCGTCGTTCCAGGTCATCTTGACCGAATCCCAGAGACCCAGTTCCTTTTTGAGGAACTCCCGGATCTCGTCCCAGCTGAGGACATCCTGGCGCTCTTCCATCCGCTGTTTCAACATGGAAGAAAGGACGTTCATGCTGTGCTTCTGCACGCGGAGAAGCGAGAGGTCTTTTTCGTTGCGGGGTCCCAGGGTCAGGAAGCCGGTCTCGTGGTCGGCCGTGACGACGATGAGGGTCTGTTTCGGGTATTTCTTGTAGAACTCGTAAGCGACCTTGATGCCTTCGTCGAAGTCGATGACTTCATGGATGCAGGTGGCTGCATCATGGCTGTGGTTGGCGTGGTCGATCTCACTGCCCTCCGCCATCAGGAAGAAGCCCTTCTTGTTGTCCTTCATCAGGAAGGTGACGGCGCTCTCGACCAGCTGCTTGAAGGTGACATGGTCCTGCTGGTGCTCCGGGGTGTCATTGACCGTATCGATGGAATAGGAGACGTACTGGCCCTCGCCGGGCAGCATCAAGATTTTCTTCATATCCTTCCAGCCCGCCTGGAACTCCTGGGGGTTGCAAATGGTGTAGCCGGCGGCCTCGAATTGGGGACGCAGGGGGCTGTCGGGCCTGTTGTTCTCGTGGTAGAGGGCGGCTCCGCCGTAGAAGTCGAATCCGTTGGCAATCATGTCCTGCGCGATCTCGTAATACATCCCGCGGTCCATCTGATGGGCCTCGAATGCGCCGGGGGTGGCGTGGTTGATGCCCGTGGTGGTCACAATGCCGACCTTCTGGCCCTTGGCTTTGGCCATCTCCGCCATGTTGCGGACCGGATTGCCGTCCGGGTCGATGCCGAGGCGTCCGTTCTTGGTTTTGACTCCGGTCGCAAGGGCGGTGCCGGACGCGGCGGAATCCGTCACATCACTGTTGGCAGAATAATGGGTGGCCATCGTAGCGACGGGGAACTGCGAGAAGCAGAGGGGCTCGATGCCAAGTTTGCCCTGGATGGATGCGAGATACATTTCCGTGAGCTGCACGGAGTTGGCGCCCATGCCGTCTCCGATGAAGAAGAACACATACTTGGGGGTCTGTGCGAGAAGGGAGAGGGAGAGCAGGAACAGGCTGAGAGCCAATACGATTCTTTTCATTGTTTATCTGTTTCTTTTAGTTTTTGTCTGTTTTTTGGCCTTCTTAAAATAGGAGCTTCGCCTTGACCGGGAAATGGTCGGAGATGAAGGCACGGCCGCCATACGCCTTGGTCAGGGTCTCATATTCCACGCAACTGCCGAATCCTTTCTCCCAGATGAAATCGATAGAAGAATAGTGCTTTCCCCAATCGTGGGCGGTATCGAGATTGTCGGACTTGGTCGCGATGGCGCGGCAGTCGTACATCTCCTTTTTGATCGGGGCCATCGAAGGATCGTCGATGGTCATGTTGAAGTCTCCCGTCACAAGGAGCGGAAGGCCCTGGGGATTCATCTCGGCGATCTTCCTAAGGATCAGGGAGAGGCCTTCGGCGCGGGCTTTTTCGCCCGTGTTGTCGAGGTGGGTGTTCACCAGGAAGTACTTGTTGCCGGATTTCTTGTCTTTGAGAAGGGCCCAGGTGGCGGTGCGCATGTATTCGGCATCCCAGCCCTTGGAGGGCTTGTCTGGGGTCTCGGAAAGCCAGAAAGTGCCCCATTTGAGAAGGGAGGTCGTCCGTTTGTTGTAGAAGATGGCCATGTGCTCCCCTTCCTGCTTGCCATCCTCCCGGCCGACGCCGACCCATTTATAGTCATCCAGGAAGTAGACCAAGGGCTTGATCTGGCCCAGGAGCGCTTCCTGCAGGCCCATCACATCCGGATGCTGGTCTTTAATCATCTCCAGGACGGCGTCCGCACGGAGTTCCCAGGAATTGGTGCCGTCTTTGGCCGTGCCGACACGGATATTGAAAGACATCGCGGTCACTCCGTTGAAGCTGTCTTTTTCTGGCTTGCCGGCGCCGCAGGGAAGGGCGCAGAGGAGGATCGCAAGGGCGAGGGTGATTTTTTTCATGCTTGGGGGCGTTTTGTTGCTGTGCCAAAAGACAAATGTACTCATTTTATTTGTTATTTTTGCACAAATCAGGCCAGCACAGCTATGGAAGAGACTCGCAGTTCGAAAGAAGAAACCCGCACTCCTCAGGAAGAAACCCGTTTCGCAGACATCGGAAAAAGAGAGGCCGTCCGGCGGCTATATGAAGGGACCCCTTTCCGGGAGGTCCGTTCGGTTCAATTCGCGGCGGCAGGAGCCGGCGACACGGTCCAGCAGGCATCGAAACTGCTGCTGGAGGGGATTGATTTCGACCTGGTCTATTTCCCACTGAAGCATCTGGGCTACAAGGCGGTGGTCGCCGTGACCGGTGAGTTGCTGGCGGCCTTGGCGCATCCGAAGGTTTTGTCGCTTGTGCTGGGGATTTCCGCCAAACTGGATTTTGCCCAGATCCGGGAGATTTGGGGCGGAGTCGTCGCGGCGGCCCGGGAATATGGCTACGCCGATGTAGCGCTGGATCTGGTTCCGTCTCGTAACGGGCTGGCTATCAGTCTTTCCGCAACGGGGTCCGTCTCACAGTTGACGGCCCGCCGACGGCCCGCACCCAAGAGCAAGGACCTGCTCTGCGTGTCGGGCAGCCTCGGTGCCGCGTATCTGGGCTTCCGCCTGCTGGAGCGGGAGAAGAGGGCCTTTGA
>CAMJHJ010000099.1 GCA_946405485.1 uncultured Bacteroidales bacterium
ATGTTTGGACGGTTGCGAAGAACACCTATGAGAAAGGTCTCACCTACGCATACCGCGACCGCAAGACCAAGAAGCGCAACTTCCGTGCTCTTTGGATCCAGAGAATCAACGCTGCCTGCCGTCAGCACGGCATCACCTATTCCCAGTTCATGGGTCAGCTCGCGAAGAAGAACATCGGTCTCAACCGTAAGGTGCTCGCCGACCTCGCCATGAACAACCCGCAGGCGTTCGAAGCTGTCATCAAGTCCGTAACCGAATAGCGTAGCAGATTGTGGGCTGGAAGGAATTTCGTCATAACAAGTGGGTCAGGTTCATTTTCTGGGCCTTGCTTTACGTGTTATGGGTCATCTGGCTCGGAAATTATTGGTGGCTGCTGGGCCTCATCATCGTCTTTGACCTGATCGTCACGAAAAAAGTCCACTGGCTTTTCTGGCAGAAGGAATATAAGGAAGGTGAGAAGCACAACGTCTGGCTCGACTGGCTCGATGCGATCATTTTCGCGGTAGTCGTCGTGACCTTCATCAATATTTTCTTTTTCCAGGCTTTCAAGATTCCTTCCTCCTCGATGGAGAGCACCCTTTATACGGGTGACCATCTCTTTGTGAGCAAGTTGGCCTATGGCCCCCGGCTTCCCCAGACGCCGCTTACGGTTCCTTTTACGCACAATGTCTTTCTCGGAAGAGAGTCTTATTCGACACTGGTCCAGAAAGATTATAAAAGGCTGAGAGGCTTCCGTGAAGTGAGACGTGGCGACTGTGTGGTATTCGGCTTTCCGAACGGGGATACGGTTCTCCGCAAGGCACCGGTCGAAGATTACTACACCTTGTGCCGGACCATCGGAAGGGAAACCGCCATCGACAGGCTCGGACCGGTCATCGTCCGTCCCTCGGACAAGAAAGACCACTATGTCAAGCGCTGTGTGGCAATCCCCGGAGATACCCTGCAGGTCATTGACGGCCTGGTATGGATCAACGGTCAGCAGCAGCCGACCTATCCCGGTCTCCAACTTACTTACACGGTGAAGACCACCGGACAGAAGCTCAACTCAAAGATCATTGAAAAACTCGGGTTCAACCTCGGTGAACTGTTTTTTGATCCGGCCCTGCCGGGTTATCCCGACATGCCGCTGACCGCGGAACGCCTCGAAAGCATCAAGGCGATCAGCAGCGTCGTGAGCGTCACCCCGAACCTCGATTCCTTCCCTCCGGATTATCCGGACTCCTACTCGGGCCTCTTCCCCTTTGCGGACGGGTACGAGTGGACGCGGGACTTCTACGGTCCCCTCTGGATCCCGAAGAAGGGTGAGACGGTCGGACTGACGCAGGAGAACCTGCCGCTTTATGCGCGGATCATCTCCGTCTACGAGCACAACACCTTGGAGACGGATGTGCAAGGGCAGATCATGATCAACGGGGAGCCGGCCCACAGCTACACCTTCCAGCAGGATTACTATTTCATGATGGGAGACAACAGGCACAATTCCCTCGACTCAAGGTATTGGGGATTCGTTCCTGAAGATCATATCGTCGGCAGACCGGCGGTGATCTGGCTCTCGACTGACGGGGACAGGAAATTCCCCCATAACATCCGGTGGCGCAGATTCCTTAAATTTGTATAAAAGCGGATTTGCATTTCCGAAAATTTAAAGCGATATTTGCACCCCCGTAATTAGTTTTGAATCAAATATAAAAGTATAACGATATGGCAAAGGTTTGTCAAGTTACAGGACGAAAGAGAATGAAGGGCAACAATGTGGCCCATTCAAAGCTGCGCACCAAGCGTGATTTCTCTCTCAACCTCAAGACCAAGAAGTTCTGGTCCGAGGAGGAGCAGCGCTACATCACATTGAAGGTTTCTTGCAAGGGTATGAGGATTATCGAGAAGAACGGTCTCGATGCTACCATCCGCGATGCCCAGAAGAAAGGATTAATTAACCTTGTTTAATTTGTACGATTATGGCAAAGAAAGCGAAAGGTAACAGGGTGCAGGTCATCCTCGAGTGCACCGAGCAGAAAGAGAGCGGTGTACCCGGAATGTCGAGATACATCACCACCAAGAACAAGAAGAACAATCCTGAGCGTCTGGAGCGGAAGAAATACAACCCCTACCTCAAGAAAGTCACTGTTCACCGTGAGATCAAGTAATTAACAGGAGGATAAGATATGGCAAAGAAAGCAGTTGCTACATTCGCGGCGAAGGCCGGCTCCAAGAGCATGGTCAAGTGCATCCGCATGGAGAAGTCTCCCAAGACCGGTGCGTACGTCTTCACTGAGCACCTTGTTGAAGAGGCGAAAGCCAAGGACTATTTCGCAAAGAAGTAATCCATCCTACCCGATGAAATAGAGAAGCTGGCTGAGTGTTCAGGCAACTTCTCTTTTTTCTTATATAAAGACGTTCAAACTACAGCAGATATGAAAAGAATCGTTATTTTGCTTGTGGCCGTCGTGTCTGCGATGGCGCTCGTTTGCTCCTGTGAGCAGAACAACAAGTTGACCCGTGCCGAAAAAGCGGAAGGATGGCAGCTCCTTTTCAATGGAAAGGATATGACCGGCTGGCGGGATTTCAACGGGACTGAACTGACCAACGGATGGAAGGTCGTCGATGGCTGCATCCAGGCGCCCGGTGACGGAAGCGACGGATCCGGCTATATCGTCACGGATCGGAAATATGCCGACTTCGAGTTGGTTTGGGATTGGAAGCTGACCCACGGCGGCAACAGCGGCATGCTGTACCATGTGGTGGAGAGTCCCGCTTTCAAGGTCCCTTATGTGACCGGACCCGAGTATCAGTTGATCGATAACGAGGGCTGGGAGGAGGTCAATGCGCCTGCGAAGCTCGAGGAATGGCAGAAACTGGGTGTCGACTATGCGATGCACCTTCCGGATTATGCCAAGATGAAGGTGAACCCCCAGGGTGAGTGGAACACCTCCAAGATCGTTTTTGACAACGGTCATGTGGAGCATTGGCTCAACGGTGAGAAGATCCTTGAATTCGAAGCCTGGACCCCGGAGTGGTTCGAGCTTAAGAATGCCGGCAAATGGGCGAATGCCCCGGAGTACGGCCTTGCCCATGAGGGCGTGATCTGTCTCCAGGATCATGGCGATCCCGCTTCTTTCCGCAATATCAAGATCAAGGAACTGGCCCATAAGCCTGCGGGCGAAGCCTCTTTGTTCAACGGTAAGGACCTGTGTGGCTGGGAGCCTTTCGGCTGTGGCAAATGGTCTGTGGACGAGGAAGGAAACCTCAGGATCCAGAATGGAGAGGAGCGTCAGTACGGTTATCTCGGGACGCGGGAGTACTATAAGGATTTCGATCTGACGGTCGAGTTCAAGCAGGTCTCCAACGGCAATTCCGGCCTGTTCTTCCACTCTTTCATCGAGGGTTATAACCATGTCAACGGCTGGCAGTGCGAAGTCGCTCCCAAGGGCCACGATACGGGCGGCATCTATGAGTCTTATGGCCGCGGCTGGCTGGTCCAGATCCCGGACGAGAAGGAGGAAATCCTGAAGGAAGGGGACTGGAATACCCTTCGCCTGCGTGTCGAAGGCGACCATGTCCAGACCTGGCTCAACGGTGAGCCGATGATCGATATCAATGACGAGAAGATCGGTGCCGCGACCGGCCGCATCATGCTGCAGCTTCACGACGGTAACGATATCGAGGTTCTCTGGCGCAATTTCGTCATGACCGTTCTCTGATTCCTGACCGGAATCCATGGATTACTGCGGCCTCCGGGGGCAAACTTGCCCTGCGGGGGCCGCTGGTTTTTCATAAAAAGAGTTATCTTTGTAAGATAAGAGTAATACGCTGATGGGAATCTTCGATAAAGGAGTACAAAAGACGAAACAGAGTTTCTTCCAGAGACTGTCCCGTGCCGTGGTCGGCAAGTCCAAAGTGGATGACGAGACTTTGGATGCCATAGAGGAGGCGCTGGTCGCCTCGGACATGGGCGTCGATACGACGCTCAAGATCATCGATAATCTGGAAGACCGGGTGGAGCGGGATAAATACCTGTCATTCGAGGAGTTGGTCGGTATCCTTCGGGAGGAGATCGGCGCGTTGCTGGATGTGGACGGCGAAGAAGCCCCGGTAGAACCCTTCGACTTTTCCAAGAAACCCTATGTGATGATGGTGGTCGGCGTCAACGGTGTCGGCAAGACCACGACCATCGGAAAACTGGCTTCCAGCCTCAAGGCGCAGGGGAAGAAGGTTATCATCGGCGCCGCCGATACGTTCCGGGCCGCCGCTGTGGACCAGTTGGAAATCTGGGCACAGCGGGCGGGCGTGGATATCGTCAAGCAGAAAATGGGCTCGGACCCTGCTTCGGTGGCCTTTGATACTGTGAGCAGCGCCGTTGCCAAAGATGCGGATGTGGTCTTGATCGACACGGCCGGCCGTCTTCACAACCGCATCGACTTGATGAACGAGTTGACCAAGATCCGTAATGTGATGCGGAAAGTTGTACCTGATGCCCCGCATGAGGTTCTGTTGGTATTGGATGCTTCTACCGGCCAGAATGCGTTCCAGCAGGCCAAAGAGTTTTCCCGGGCGACCGATGTCAGCGCCCTGGCGATTACCAAGCTGGACGGCAGCGCCAAGGGCGGTGTCGTGATCGGTGTCGTGGACCAGTTCAAGGTGCCGGTCAAGTTTATCGGCATCGGGGAGGGGATTGATGACTTGAAAGTCTTTGACAAGAAAGAGTTTGTCGAGTCGCTGTTCTCCCTGGAGGATTTGAAGAAATAATAATTGATACGATATGAAGCTTTCTTACAGTTGGCTCAAGGATTATCTTGAGTGTGAACTTACTCCGGCCCAGGTGGCCGAGGCTATGACCGCCATCGGGATTGAAGTGGATTCCGTGGAGGAACAGGAAGAGATTCCCGGCGGACTGGCCGGGGTTGTTGTGGCGAAGGTGTTGGAGTGTGAGCCCCATCCGGATTCGGACCACCTTCACATTACGAAGGTGGATGACGGGAGTGGAGAGCCGCTCACCGTCGTCTGCGGTGCTCCGAATGTCGCCGCCGGTCAGAAAGTCCTTTTTGCCCGCATCGGAACCGTCCTACCCGGTGACTTCAAGATCAAGCGGTCCAAGATCCGCGGTGTCGAGTCCCTGGGCATGATCTGCGCCAAGGATGAGCTGGGCATCGGCGAGGACCATTCCGGCATTATGGTGCTCGAGCCTGAGGCAGTCGTCGGTACGCCGGCCAAAGATTATCTGCATCTCAAGACCGAAGCCGTCATTGAATATGAGATCACGGCGAACCGGGTGGATGCCGCTTCCCATATCGGTGTCGCGCGCGACCTGTATGCCTGGCTGCAGGCAAACGATAAGCCCGGCACATTGAACTATCCGGATGTTTCCGCTTTCCGGAAAGGGGAGGACGGAGGCCTGGCGGTCGAAGTCCTGGATCCTGACGGCGCCCCCCGCTACACGGGCGTGACCATCGAGGGCGTGACCGTGGCTCCTTCTCCGGAATGGCTGCAGAAGAAACTGCTTGCCATCGGCCTGCGGCCCATCAACAACGTCGTCGATATTTCCAATTTCGTGCTTTTCGAGATGGGGCAGCCGCTCCATACCTTCGATGCTGACAAGGTGGACGGAGGCACAGTCATCGTGCGCCGCGCCCGGCAGGACGAAGCGATCCGCACCCTGGACGAGGTGGACCGCAAGTTGGATGCTTCCGACATGGTCATCGCCAACGCCAACGGCCCGATGTGCATCGCCGGCGTGTTCGGCGGCATTGATTCGGGTGTCACCGACGGGACACGGAATGTGTTCCTCGAAAGCGCCTATTTCGATCCGGGTTCCATCCGTAAGACTTCCAAGCGTCACGGCCTCCAGACCGACGCCTCCTTCCGTTTCGAGCGCGGTGCCGATCCGCTGGTTGCGCCTTATGCCCTCAAGCGTGCCGCCCTGTTGATCCAGGAGCTGGCCGGCGGGCGGATCACCGGCCCCGTATGGGATGTCTGGCCGGAGAAGTTCAAAGAGGTGGAGATCGACCTCGATTATGACCGCATCGAAGCTTTCATCGGCGAAAAGATCGGCCACGACCGGATTGAAAAGATCCTCTCCGCCCTTCAGTATGAATTCCGTGAGCGTCGTCCCGGCGGAGCCCGGGTGGCGGCTCCTTCCTACATGGTCGATGTCACGAGGGAGTGCGATGTCGTGGAAGAGATCTTGCGCATCCACGGTTATGACAGCATCTCCCTGCCGAAGCATATGAAGATGTCGGTCAATGCATCTCCGACTCCGGACCCGGAGGCAATCCGCAACAGCATCTCCAACTTCCTTGCTTCCAATGGTTTCGTGGAGACGATGAACAACTCCCTGACCAAGGGTGAGTATTATGAGGGTCTTCAGACCTGGCCGGCGGAGCGCTCCGTGCATATCGTCAATCCGCTGAGCTCTGACCTGAACGTGATGCGCCAGACCTTGATCCTGAACGGTCTGGAGGTCATCGCCTACAATATCAACCGCCAGATCCCTTCCCTCAAGATTTTCGAATACGGATCTGTTTACCAGCGTCTTCCGGAAAAGGATGGGACCACGCTCGAAGGCTATGAAGAGCACCCTTGTTTCTCTTTGCTGATGACCGGGACGCCGGAGAAATCCTGGCGGGTTGAGGCACAGAAGAGCAGTTTCTTCCAGCTCAAGGGTTATGTCGAGATGCTGCTCCGCCGTTACGGCGCGGACCTGTATCAGATGAATACGGAGCCCGCACCTTCCGATGTTTTCTCCGAAGGTGTGGTCTATCTCCTTCCCGGAACGAACAAGAGACTGGCGGTGATAGGTACGGTCCATCCCAAGCTGGCCCGCCGTTTTGGCGTGAAGCAGCCTGTCTTCGCCGCCGAGATAGATTGGAACGCCCTCTTTACCCTGGTGAAGCGCGACAAGGTCGCATTCAAGGAACTGCCCAAGTTCCCTGAAGTCCGCAGGGACCTTGCCTTGCTTCTGGATGAGTCCGTTAGCTATGCCGACCTTCGTGCCTCTGCTTTCAAGGCAGGCAAGAAACTGATCCGCCAGGTTACGCTCTTTGACGTGTATCGGGGTGACAAGATCCCTTCCGGCAAGAAGCAGTATGCCTTGAGTTTCGCCATCCAGGATCTGGAGAAGACCCTGACTGACGCGGATGTGGAGCGCGTGATGGAGAAACTCCTTGCTACATTCCAGAACCAGTTCGGCGCTGTCCTGAGATAATGAGACCGATCCGTACCACCGTCGCGGTCCTGCTTGCCGCCTTGCTTTGCCTTTCCGCCTGTAGCCGGAAAGACAAGGTGATTCCGCGCGACACGATGGCGGATATCTATGCGGATCTTTTTATCTCCGACCAGTGGCTGAAGGAACAGGGCGCGTTATTCGCCGATGCAGATACGACGCGCTTCTATGAGCCCATCTTCCGGAAATATGGGTACACGACCCTGGATTTCCGCAACAGCGCCAATTATTATTTGCAGGATTCCCGTCGTTTCGCCCGCATCCTGCGGCGTGCTTCCATCCAGTTGGAAGAGCATGCGAAATACCTGGAGCGGCTTTCATCCGACATTGAAACCGTACGGTCGGAAATCAGTCGCCTGATGAACTCCGCCCATGTCCCTGCCGCGTTCTACGATTCGGCTTTCTTTGCCAATTCCGCGGGTTTCAAGATCGAACTGCAGCAGGATGAGTGGGGAGCCTGGATGCCAAAGGAGTGAGTATGTTGAGGGAAAGGATCGTTTTCGGCCCCATCCGCAGCCGCAGGCTCGGATCTTCGCTCGGCATCAACTTGCTGCCTGAGCGTGGGAAGCTTTGCAATTTCGATTGCATTTATTGCGAATGCGGCTGGAACCGGGACGGACGGGGAGACCGTTCGCTTCCGGACCTGGATATGCTTTGCGAGGCCTTGGAAGCCCGTTTGGCCGAATGTGCCGCCTCGGGGATCGGAATTGATTCCATCACTTTCTCTGGGGACGGAGAGCCTACGCTCAATCCCGCTTTCCCGCAGATTATCGATGCGACGTTGGCACTGAGGGACCGCTTTTATCCGAAGACGCGGGTCTCCGTCCTGACCAATGCCACGCGTCTGGACGATGAGGCCGTTTTCGGGGCGCTCCGCAAGGTGGACAGCCCGATCTTGAAACTGGATGCACCGACTACGGAGCTGGCGCGTCTTATCAACCGTCCATCCGGTCAATATGACGTGACCCGCGTGATAGAAGGAATGCGCCGTTTCCAAGGCGATTTCATCCTCCAGACCCTGTTTTTGCGGGCTCCCGGATTCGATTCCTCCGATCCGAAGGTCTTGGTACCTTGGATGGATATCGTACGGGACCTGCGTCCACGGGAGATCGAGGCATACACGATCGCCCGGCCCACTCCGCAAGCCGGCCTGGGTAAGTTCTCTGCGATAGAGATGACTGCGATGCTGCGGCCTCTGATAGAAGAAGGTTTTAATATTCAAATATATGAATGACTTGTTTGAAAAATACGGGTATAGCCCGGACAATGAAAAGATCGGACGGAG
>CAMJHJ010000100.1 GCA_946405485.1 uncultured Bacteroidales bacterium
ATCACCAACATCACGCCCGACCATCTGGACCGCTACGACTACAAGATGGAGAACTACATCAACGCCAAGTTCCGCATCACCCGGAACCTGCGTCCCGAGGACTGCTTCATCTTCGATTCCGACGACGAGATCACGATCGGCCATCTGGACAAGATCATCCTCAAGGCCAAGATGCTCCCCTTCACCCAGAAGAAGGAAGTGGAGCAGGGCGCCTTTGTCAGGGACGACAAGATCGTCGTCAAGTACGAGGAAAGCGAGAGCGAGATCTATATCAAGGAGTTGGCCCTGGGCGGCAAGCACAACATCTACAACTCGATGGCGGCGGCCCTGGCGGCCAAGGCGATGGATATCGAAGACGAGGTCATCCGCGAGAGCCTGTCCTCGTTCAAGGCTATCGAGCACCGTCTGGAGCCCGTCCTGAGCATCAAGGACGTGCTGTATATCAATGACTCCAAGGCGACCAACGTGGATTCCGCATGGTACGCGCTGGAGTGCCAGACCAAGCCGGTCGTCTGGATCGCCGGCGGTACCGACAAGGGCAACGACTACAGCGTGCTCGAGGAGCTGGTCCGGACCAAGGTCAAGGCCATCGTTTGCCTGGGCGTGGACAACCGCAAGCTGCACGCTTCCTTCGAAGGGATTGTCGGCGCCGACAAGATGGTGGACGCCTCCTCTGCGGAAGAGGCGGTCCAGGCCGCGAGCCGTTTCGCCAAGGCGGGCGACGTCGTGCTCCTGAGCCCCTGCTGCGCCAGTTTCGACCTGTTCAAGAACTATGAAGACCGCGGAGAGAAATTCAAGGAAGCCGTAAGGAACCTGTAAGATGGACTGGAAGAAAGTAGAAGAGAGAGTCAATTTCATGGACCGCCTTGCCGGAGACAAGGTGGTCTGGATCATCGTACTCTTCCTCTGCCTGATCTCGATGGTCGCCATCTTCTCCTCCACTTCCCAGCTCGCTACGGAGACCACCACCCGCATCGATATCGTCCGCACCCAGTTTTTCACGATCCTGGGCGGCCTGGCGCTGATCTTCATCCTATACAAGATCAACAACATCAAGGTATTCAAGTGGCTGTCCCAGTGGGGATTCCTGCTGTCGCTGGCCATGTTGCTGATCCTGGACCTGCACCTCTCCCTCGGCCCGTTGAAGGCATCTTCGATCAACGGCGCCTGGCGTATCATCAAGGTAGGGGGACTCCAGATCCATGTCCTGGAGATCGTCAAAGTCGCGATGGTGATGTACCTCGCCTGGGCGGTCGACACCTTCCGCAAGGGAGAATTCAATCTGCTGGATAAACTTTCCGAAATCAACCGCCTCCACTTCCTGGGCACCGACGCGGCGAAGAAAATCATTTACATCTACGCACCGGTCCTGATCATCTGCGTCACCGCCCTTCCGGCAGGTACCTCCAACGCCCTGTTCATCGCGGCGTTGATGTTCCTGACCATCCTCCTGGCCGGAATGCCCTTCAAAGACCTGCTTCTCATCGGATCTGTCGCGGTCCTGCTGCTGGTCGGCTGCATCGGACTCTATTATGCCACCGGAGGAAGCGCCTTCAGCCGTATCGGGACCGCCATATCCCGGATACGGAGCGACGGGAACGACAATGAGCAGCAGCTGATCCAAGCCCCCCGCGGCACAGCGGAGTATCAGAAAGCGCTGGATAAGATCCGGCAGCCCCTCGGTGCCAAGCTGGCCATCAAGCGCGGCGGCTTCTTCGGCAAAGGGCCGGGCGGCAGCGCCCAGAAGTATGTGGTCCCCGTCATCTATGAGGACTACATCTTCAGTTTCATCATTGAGGAGTATGGCCTCATCGGCGGCATCCTGGTCATCATCCTGTATATCAGCCTGCTCGCCAGGGCCTCGATCATAGCCCGCAACTGCGATGACAAGTTTGCGAAATATGCCATTGCGGGCCTTTCGGTGATGATTTCCGCCCAGGCGATGATGCACATCCTGGTCAACAGCGACGTCGGCCTGCTGACCGGACAGACCCTGCCCCTGATCAGTTACGGCACATCGGCTTTCCTATGCATCAGCATCGCCTTCGGCATCATCCTCAGTATCAGTCGGATGGCGACCAAGAAGGTTGAGCGTGAAGCCGCCAAGGCGGATCCCATCGTCAGTTTCAAGGAAGATGACGTAAAGGACCGTCTCGACCTCCTCAACGAATATGAATCCGTGGACGATATCGAAGAAATAGAAATCTAACGACATGGAATATAAAGCGATCAGAGTCATCATCAGCGGCGGAGGCACGGGAGGACATATCTTCCCGGCGGTCTCCATCGCATCCAAACTGCGGGAACTCAATCCCGACAGCGAGATCTTGTTTGTCGGGGCGGAAGGCAAGATGGAGATGGAGAAGGTCCCGGCGGCCGGTTTCAAGATCGTAGGACTCCCCATCGTCGGACTGCAGCGCCAGTTCACCTGGGCCAATGTCAAGAATGACCTGCAAGTCCCGTTCAAACTGGCCGCGAGCCTGATCAAGGCGCGCCGCATCCTCAAGGAATTCAAACCGGACATCGCCATCGGCGTGGGCGGCTATGCGAGCGCTCCCCTGCTGCGGGCAGCGACCCGCCTGGGCATCCCGACCCTGATCCAGGAGCAGAACGGATTCGCCGGCCTGACCAACAAGATCCTCGGCAAGAAGGTCGGAAAGATCTGCGTCGCCTACGAAGGGATGGAACGCTTCTTCCCTGCGGACAAGATCGTGCTGACCGGCAACCCGATCCGCCCGGACATCCTCCCTGCCACACCGGAAACGAAGGCGGAGGGCATCCGGTTTTATGGCCTGGATCCGGCTAAAAGGCACATCCTCGTCATCGGCGGAAGCCTGGGCAGCGGCACCCTCAACCAGGCGATGAAACAATGGGTCGCTGACGGATGCCCCGGTGGTGAAGGCGTGGAGGTGCTCTGGCAGTGCGGCCGCTATTACAAGAAAGGCGTGGACGCCTTCATGGAAGGCCACAAAGAGGCGACGGCCGTGCATTGGAGCGATTTCATCGGGCGCATGGATCTCGCATACGCGATGGCGGACGTGATCATTTCCCGTTCGGGAGCCAGCAGCGTATCGGAAATATGCGCAGCCCGCAAGGCGGCCGTTTTCGTGCCTTCTCCCAACGTGGCGGAGGACCACCAGACGCATAATGCCATGGCCCTGGTCCGCAAAGGCGCCGCCCTGATCGTCAAGGATGCCGAGGCGAAAGAGAAACTGCTGCCGATTGCCCTGGAGCTCCTTTCCGATCCGGAACGCATCGCCTCGGTCGAGGCTGCGGCCGGCGCGATGGCCAAGACAGCCGCTGCGCAGGAGATCGCGGACGAAGTGTATAAATTGTTGGAAAAGAATGTATAAGGATATTTATTTCATCGGCATCGGAGGCATCGGCATGAGCGCCATCGCCCGCTATTATAAGCGGAAGGGCTATGCCGTGGGCGGCTACGACCGCACCCCCTCCGACCTGACGCACGAGCTGGAAGCGGAAGGGATCGCCGTCCATTATGAAGACCGGCCGGACCTCATCCCGACGGATGTGGAACACACGCTGGTCGTCTATACGCCCGCCATCCCCGAGACGCTGGAAGAGCTGCGCTTCGTGCAGCGAAAGGGTTACCGCGTCATCAAGCGTTCCCGCATGCTCGGAGAGATTTCGCAGGGACAGCGCTGCCTGGCCGTCGCGGGAACGCACGGCAAGACCACCACGTCGACCCTGGTCGCTCATATCCTGACCGAGAGCGGTGCAGGCTGCAGCGCCTTCCTGGGGGGCATTTCCAAGAATTACGGCACCAACATGCTGGTCAGCGCGACCCCGACCGTCGTCGCCGAAGCGGATGAATATGACCGTTCCTTCCTCCAGTTGCATCCCGTCATCGCGGCCATCACCGCGATGGATGCCGACCATCTGGACATCTACGGAGACTTGGCGCATGTGCAGGAAGCGTTCCGCACCTTCGCCTCCCAGGTCAGCGAGGTCCTGATCTTGAAATACGGCCTCCCCGTCAGCGCCGGAGACACGCCCGCCCGCATCCTGACCTACAGTTTCGACGATGTGCGCGCAGACTTCCATGCAGAGAACCTGCGGCTCGGCCCGCTCGGGCATTTCACCTATGACCTGGCTTATCCCGGAGGCGTCCTGAAGGATATCTTCGTCGGTACGCTCGGATGGGTCAACGTGGAGAACAGTGTCGCGGCGGCGGCCATCTGCCTCAGCGACGGAGTCGATCCCGAAGCCGTCCGCCACGCCATCGGCACCTTCCAGGGAGCACGGCGCCGCCTGGACGTGCACGTCAACACGCCCGCGCTGACCTACATCGATGACTACGCCCACCATCCGCAGGAGCTTGCGACGGCCATTTCCTCGCTGAAGAGCATCTTCCCGGGCCGGAAACTGACGGCAGTCTTCCAGCCGCACCTATACACGCGTACCCGCGATTTCGCCCCGGAATTCGCCGAGGCGCTGAGCGCCGTGGACAAGTTGATCCTGCTGGGCATCTACCCCGCCCGGGAGGAGCCTATCCCCGGGGTTACCTCGGAGATCATCTTCAAGGACGTCACCGCGCCCGAAAAGATATTGATTGACAAAACGGAACTGATGCCCCTGCTGGAGAAAGAACCCGTCGACGTGCTGGTCACGTTCGGCGCCGGCGACATCGACCGGTTCATCCAACCCATTACCGAACTGCTGGAGAAGAGAATATGAAACCCGTCGTCAGAAAGACCCTCCTTATCCTGTTCTGCGCAGCCCTGGCCGCCGGACTCTGCGTCCTGTTCATGAAGAGCAAGGCGCACCGGCAGCTCATCACCTGCGAAGGACTGAAGGTGGAGTATGCCGACGCGCACCGTTTCGTCACCGAAGACGATGTCAAGGCCTGGCTGGAACGGGACTACGGGAGTTATATCGGACAGCGGCTGGACAGCGTGGGCCTGGACCGGATCGAGCACATCCTGGACGACCAGAGCGCCATTCTCAAGAGTGAGGCCTTCACTACGGAAGACGGCCTGCTCCACGTCCGCCTGACCCAGCGGGAACCGGTCCTCCGCTTCCAGAAGGGAACGGAAGGCTTCTATGTGGATGACCGGGGATTCATCTTCCCGCTCCAGGAGCATTTCTCCGCCCCCGTACCGGTCGTGGACGGGGCGGTCCCGGTGCAATTCTCCCCTGGTTACAAAGGACCCGCCCGGACGGAAAAAGAGCAACGCTGGATCGCGGACATGATCGCGATGATGGACTGGGTACGGAAGAGCAAGACCTGGAAGGAAGCTTTTGTCAAAATCAGTGTCGCGGAAGGCGGCAACCTGGTGCTGACACCCCGGGAGGGAAGCGAGCGCTTCCTGTTCGGCCAGCCGGAATCGGTCGCAGACAAATTCGACCGGATCGGTAAGTATTACGAGTACATCCGGCCCGCCCGCGGGGAAGGCTGGTACAAGACAGTCAACGTCAAATACGACAGACAGATCATATGCAGACAAAAATAAACGATATGGACGAAAGATACATTGCAGCCGTCGATCTCGGCACGTCGAAGATCGCCCTTTCCGTGGCCAAGGTGGAGGGCAACGACGTCCAGATCATCTATTATGACGAAGAGCCCTCGGACGGGATACGGTACAGCTACGTATACAATCCGGCGAAGGTGTCCGTACCGCTTTCGCGGAGCTTGAAGAAAGCCGAAAAGGAGCTGGGCATCAAGATTTTGCAGGTGGTGGTAGGCCTGCCGCGCTATTTCGTGCGCCAGGAGGTCGCGACGGGTGCGATCCCGCGTACAGACGTGAGCAGCAATATCACGCGCGAGGAGATCGACAACCTCAAGAACATCGCCCTTGACAACTATCCCCTGCCCGACGCGGACCGCGACTACATCTACGGCGCCGTCGCCCAATCCTTCACGACCGACGATTTCTATCAGATCGTGGAAGACGATGTCGAAGGGATGGTCAGCGAAAAGTTCGAAGGGAACTTCAAGGTCTTCATCGGCAGCCGGAAGAATGTCAGCAACCTCGACAAGATCTTCAATGAGGCGGGAGTCGCTATCGCCAACAAGTACTTCGTCCCCGGAGCGATGTCCAAGGTCGTACTCTTCGGCGAGGAGATGGACAATGGCGTCGCCCTGGTCGACCTGGGCGGCGGGGTGACCTCCGTTTCCGTCTATAAGAACGGCATCCTCCGCCATTACGCGGCAATCCCCTTCGGAGGCAACAGCATCACTGCGGATATCAAGACCGAGGGTGGATTCTCCATGCGTCTCGCCGAAAACATCAAACTCGCCTTCGGCGCCTGCCTGCCGGACAAGCTCGCCAATATGAGCGAGAAGGTCCTGCGCATCCTCAACAACGACAGCGGATCGGAGAAACAATTACCGGTCCGTTATCTCTCCGAGATCATCACGGCCAGGATGGAGGAGATCATCAACGCCATCCTGTACGAGATCGAGCAGAGCGGCTTTGCCGACGAGATCCGGAGCGGAATCGTCATCACGGGTGGCGGAGCGGAGTTGACCAATGTCGCAGCCCTGATCAAGGAGTTGTCCGGCTACTCGGTCCGTGTCGGCTATCCCATCCGCAAATTCTCCTCCGACGGATGTGCCGGCCTCGGCGAGACCTCCGCGACCGGCGTGCTCGGCATGCTGCTGGCCGCCAAGGATGACAACCGCATGCTGAACTGCCTGGAAGCCCCGCCCAAACCCAAGGTAGAAGAAAACGAGCCGGAGGCGGAAGAAGAAGAGGCTGCGGCCGAAGAGGAGACCGTTCCCGAGGACAATGTCTTCAACATGGAAGCCTGGGACAAGGTCAAGCCTCCCAAGAAAACGGCTCGGGCGCCCAAGCCTCCCAGACAGCCGAAACAGCCCAAGGCTCCTTCCCCCATCTGGACCAAGATCGGCTCGGTCTTCGAGCCCCTGGTCAAGGGACTGGATGACCTCTACGAAAGAATCGAGGAATAAAGGACGCAAAAGAACCGGATTACCATGAGCGATATCAACGAAATCCTTCCTCCCGACTGGAATGAGGAAAAAGAACTGATCAAAGTCATCGGCGTAGGCGGCGGAGGCTGCAATGCCGTCACCTATATGTACAACCAGCACATCGAGGGCTGCAGTTTCATCGTCTGCAACACCGATGCAGCCGCCTTGCGCAGCAGCAACGTCCCCGTCCAGATCAAAATCGGGACGCTGGGAGCGGGTACGGACCCCGCGGAAGGTCGGAAAGCGGCGCTCGAGCATCAGGATGAAATCGCAGAGGTCGCCCTGGATTCGGGGACCAAGATGCTCTTCATCACGGCCGGCATGGGAAACGGCACCGGTACCGGCGCCTCTCCCGTCATCGCCAAGATGGCGAAGGACCGGGGGATCCTGACCGTCGCCGTCGTGACGGTACCCTTCGACAATGAGGGACCCGAGGCCCTGTCCAGGGCCATCGACGGCATCCGGGAGCTGGAGAAAAACGTGGACAGCCTGCTGATCATCAAGAACCAGAACATCCTTAAGTTCTACGGGGACCTGCTTCTCCAGGACGCCTTCCCAAAATCCAACGAAGTGCTTTCCACCGCCGTGAAGAGCATCATCGAGGTCATCGGCAAGGCCGGCTATATGAACGTGGACTTCCACGATATCCGGAAAATGATGAAGAACAGCGGCTGCGCCCTGATGGGCAGCGGCAGCGGCACCGGCGAGCACCGCATCGAGGATGCGGTCCGCGAAGCCTTCAACTCTCCCCTGCTCAATGACTACGACCTCAAGTCGGCCCGCAACCTCCTGCTCAACGTCACGGTCGGACTGAATGAGAAGGGCATCAGCGCCAGCCAGTACGAGGCCATCAACGAAGAGAGAAAGAAATACACCGGTAACGTCAATCTCTTCAAACAGGGACTGATCTACGAAACCGATCCGGAATTCGGAGACAGGATCAACATCACGGCCATCGTGACCGGGCTCAAGTTCGTGGACATCATGGGGCCGAACGAGGATATGGGCAACTATATCATTATCGACAACGACTTCTCTTACTCTAAGAACGTGACCGAGGATGACGGAGAGGGCATTTCCCTGCCCGAGGTCCAGGGCCCGCGTACCAAGATCGGCTTCAACACCCAGGACAACCGCCGGACCTTCCATTTCGATGCGGACCGCAAGCCCGCGCTCTGCGTCCTTCCCGGCGAAGACCGGAGCCGCCTCGAACAAATCCCGTCCATCCGCCGGACCGCCATGCCGGAAGACAAGAACAGCTCAAGATAAACACTATGGAAAGAAGAACCCGCGTCCGCTTTGCCCCGTCTCCGACGGGCCCCCTCCACATGGGAGGCGTCAGGACCGCATTGTATAACTATTTGTTCGCCAAGCAGCGCGGCGGTGATTTCATCCTCCGCATCGAGGATACCGACTCGCATCGTTTCGTACCGGGAGCCGAAGAGTATATCATCGAGGCTCTGCGCTGGTGCGGCATCGTGCCCGACGAGGGCGTGGATGCCGACGGAAAGGTCGTGGAGACCG
>CAMJHJ010000101.1 GCA_946405485.1 uncultured Bacteroidales bacterium
TACGGTAGATATCCTCAATGAAGGTCTTATCCGTATCCGTCACAGCTATCGAGGAGACGGGGATGAGAGGAGAAGATGCCAGCGCCTTGCGGACAATCTCGCGGTTCTGCAGGAGGCTGGAAATGTTGGCTTTGAGGTAATCTAAGGAGAATGGCTTCTCCACATAAGCGTCCGCACCCAGTTCCAATCCGGATATTTTCGAGCGCTCGTCCGTCTTGGCCGTCAGGAGGATGACGGGGATGTGGCTGAAACGGACGTCCTTCTTGACCGTCTGGCATAGCTGGAAACCATCCATGACCGGCATCATCACATCACTGACCACCAGGTCCACATCCTTTTCTTGCAGGATGGACAATGCCCGGCTTCCATTCTCGGCCTCCAGTATCTCGTACTGGCCGGACAGTTCTCTTCTCTCGAAGGCCCGCATGTCCGCATGGTCTTCCACGAGCAGCAGGGTCCGTTTCTGCCCCCTCGTCTGAAGGGGAACGTCGAGGACGGCCGGGGCCCCGGTGAGGGCATCCTCATGGTGAAGAGGCAGCTCCAGGCGGAACACATTCCACTGCGGGTCATCCGCCATCGTCAGCGTCCCGCCATGCGCTTCGGCCAGGGAACGGGCATAGACCAGACCGATGCCGGTCCCCACGCCCATGGCACCTTCCTGCGCATTGTAGCGGACGAAAGGCTGGAAAATGGACTCTCGCATATCCGCCGGCACGACAGGGCCGTCATTGTGGGTCTCCAATACCATCTTGTCTCCCACAGCACGGAATAGCACGGAAAGGCTGCTGTCCGCATACTTGACCCCGTTGCTGAGCAAGTTGCCAATGATATGGAGAAACGCCTCCTCATTGATATCCCCCTGCACCGCCTCTTCCGGCAGGTCCAGCCGGAAAGAAAGGCCCTTCTCTCCAATCAGGTAGGAGAAGCCGGCGCAGGATGCGCGAATCAACTGCGTGATGTCACAGGGAGTGAATTCCAATGGGATGCCGGCGCTCTCAATCTTGCGGAAATCCAGCAGCTGGTTGATCAGGGTCAGCAGCTTGTCGGAATTCTTTTTCATCAGCATCAAATCTTCTCCCATCCCGGGATTAAAGTCCTGTTTTTGGAGGATGTGATCCAAAGGACCATGGATCAAGGTAAGCGGCGTACGGATCTCGTGCGCCACCTGCGTATAGAACTGGATCCGGCTCTCATACTGTTCTCTCTCTGACTTGCGTTCCATCTCCTTGATACGCTCCCGGTATTCCGCATCCCTTCTCCAACGGACAAAACGGATGAGCCCGACAATGAGGAGGGCGAGCAGGACTCCGTAGAGGATCTTTGCCACGACGGAACGATACCAGGGCCGTCGGACCAAGACGAGCAGGCTGCTCAATTCCTTCACCGGATGGCCTGGGACGAAGGACTGTACGACGAAGCGGTACTTGCCGGGGGACAAGCGCGGATAACGGAAACTCCTCACACGGCCTACTTCCATCCAATCGTCATCCACCCCTTCCATCCGGCATCGGACGACACCGGAAGTGGACTGGTGCGGAAAAGCGGACAGCGTCAGGGCGATGGAATTCTGGTTGTAGCTCAGCGTCAGGGTGTCCGTATAAACAATGCTTTTCTTCAGCGGCGAACCGGGCGAGGAAGCAGTTACCGTCACGCCATTCACCTGCAGTTCCGTCAGCGTAGCCTCGGCATCCACCGCCTGTTCTGTAACAAAAGCCGGGTTGAAGCGCACGAATCCTTCGATACCTCCGAAATACAGGGTCCCGTCGGAATCCCGGAAACTGGACCTGAAATTATACTGGTCGCACAGCAGGCCGTCATCGACCCTCCACACGCGAAAATCCTCTCTTTCGGGATGGAACGACACCAGGCCCTGGTTGGTCGAAAGCCAGAGGCGCCCGTCCGCCGACTCCTCCATCTGAAAGACGACGTCGCTGGGAAGCCCTTTCTGCACATCATACACCAGGAAGGATTTTGTGTCCGGGAGATAGCGGGCAAAGCCACCATCGCGAGTCGTCACCCAGAGATGGCCGGCGGAGTCCTCGAAGCAGCCGGTGGTCCGGTTGCCCGGCAGGCTGGAAGGATCGCCGGGGATGTTCAAAAAATGCCTCCAGGACCCATCTCCCGCACTGCGGAAATAGACTCCGTCATCGTAAGTCATCGCCCAGAGATTATCCTGGCTGTCAAAACGGAGAACAAAGATAAATTTATTCTTCAACTCCGGGACGAATTCGAAAACCCTCCGCCGTCTGTCCAGCCGCTGTACGCCGGAATAGGTCCCGACATAAAGACTGCCATCCGCTGACCGGGCAATCGTGAAGATACTATTGTCCGCCAGACTCTCGCAATTAACCCCGCGAATGAAACGGTCTTTGATGCGCATCGAAACCGGATCGACGACGTACAATCCCTTCGAAAAAGTCCCCACCCACAGTTCATCGTCCACCATACACAGGCCATGCACATTGGTAAAGTCCCGGCTCGGTTCAAAAAAGCGGAAACGTTCCGTGGCGGGATCAAACACGTTCAGCCCGCCATCCTCCGTACCGATCCAGATACGTCCCTGGAGGTCTTTGCAAAACTCGCGGACATGGTTGCCGTGGAGGCTGTTGTCCGACACCTCCGGATAGTATTTGCGGAAAGGGGTGTCCGGCGTCCGGCAGTAATCCACCCCGCCGAACCAGCTACCTGCCCAGATGCCCTTGTCCTTGTCCTCAAAGAGGGTATAGATGGCATTGTCCGACAAGGCATAACGGTCGAAATAGGAACTCTGCATGTGCGAGATTCCTTTCCGCACCGGGTCATAGATGAACAGCCCGGATTCGGAACCGGCCAGCAGCTTTCCTTCAGATGAGAGCAGCAGGCAACGGGCCTGCACCGGCTTTCCCGACTCGTCCTCCGACAAGATCTTTGTCAAGGCCAGGGAGCCGAGAGATAGTTCCCAGATTCCGCCAAACGAAGCGATATAAAGGTTATTGTCCCCACCTTCGATCACGTCGATGTCACTCTCGCCGATCAAGGATTCCACGCCGCTCAAGAAATCCTGGTAGGGAGCAGCCGACTGCATATCCTTGCCGCAAAGGAGGAGGCCGCGACCAAAATCACCCAGCCACACCCGTCCGTTGTGATCCACACACACGCACTGGACGGACAGGAGCGGACCCAGCCCCATCCGCGCGTAAGGATAACCGTCCATCTGACCGGAAACGGGATCATAACAGAAGAGCGATCCGGCATTCTCCGCGATCCAGATCCGACCTCCCCGGTCTTCCCGGATGGATGTGACGCTGCCGGAGACCTTCCGGCCGGAACTCCCAACCCCGCCAAAGGATTCAAAGCACTCCGCTTCAGGCTTATACACATACAGGCCCTTGTCAGTCCCCACCCAGATTTGGCCGGCGGAATCGGCATACAAGGACAGCACATAGTTCGACCCCAGCGAGTGGGGATCGCCCGGCTGGCGACGAAAGACTCTCACGTCCGCTCCGTCATAGCGGTTCAGCCCATCCCGGGTACCGATCCAGATAAAACCTTTCCGGTCTTGGACAATCGCCGTGACACTGTTTTGGGAAAGTCCCTGCCGGGCGCTCAGATGCTCGAAATACAAGCGCTCTCCGCCGGCCGCAGCAAGCCGGGGTACGACCAGAACCAGGCAAAAGCAAATCTGCAGAAGCCTTTTCATAATCCGTTGTTTAAAGTGAATAGTGTATCAGCGAAATCCAAAGCAGCCTACGGCCGGAGAAAAAGTGCGCTGACAGGCACTACTTCTCGAAGTCGCGGATGCGTTGCTCTTCGGAAAGGGGGCAGATCAGGAGGCGGCCGCCTTTCTCAGCCACGATAAAGCCGTCAAGCCCCGCGATGACAGCACCTTTCAAGTCAGAGACATGCACCACCGTGCCCTTGCAGTCATAAAGGTGCACGCCTTCTCCCACGACTGCATTACTCCCCTCATCCTTGCCCAGATTGGCATGGAGCGAGCCCCAGGTGCCCAGATCGGACCAGCCGAATTCGGCCGGGATCGTATAGATGCGCTCCGCCTTCTCCATCACGGCATAATCGATGCTGATCTTTTCGCAAGAGGGGAACAGCGTCCGCACGACCGTCTCCTCGGCTCCGGTGTAGAAACTCGGAGCGATCCGGTCCATCACGGCTGCGATCTGGGGCGCATATTCGCGCAGGGCGGCCGTAATCGTCTCCACGTTCCACACGAAAATGCCCGCGTTCCAGAAATAATTGCCGGCCGAAAGATAAGCCTGCGCCAACTCCAGCGAGGGTTTCTCCTTGAATGCGGCCACTTCCAGCAGCTCGGAAGGATGCTCCACTCCGGCTTCATCCAGTTCCGCCCCCGTGTCCTGCCGGGCACAGATATAACCATAGCCGGTCTCCGGCCGGGTGGGTGTGATGCCGATCGTGACAATGGCGTCATTATCCGCCGTAAAAGACAAAGCCTCCGAAAGGACACGACGGTACTCCGGGACATCGAGGACCAGGGCGTCCGCCGGCGTCACCACGACATTCGCATCCGGATGCCGCACCTTGATTTTCCAGCACGCATAGGCGATGCAGGGAGCGGTATTGCGGGCGCAAGGCTCGGGGAGGATATTCTCCGCGGGAATCTCGGGAAGCTGCTCCCGCACGATACCCACATACGAAGATGAGGTGACGACCCAGACGTTTTCGGGAGGACAGAGGGTACGGAAACGGTCGGCCGTCAGCTGGATCAGCGTACGGCCGCAGCCCAACACATCGATGAACTGCTTGGGCAACTCCGGGGTCGACATCGGCCAGAAACGGGACCCGATGCCTCCCGCCATGATCACGACATGGGTTTCCATTATTCTTCGTCAAACATTCCCTTATAGCCGGGGATGGTGACACCAAGGCCCTTGTGGAGTTTTTTGGGATCCTGGACCAGGCTGAGCACCTCGCCCGAGGGGCTGATGGCCGCATACCAATCCTTTGCCTCCAGCTTGCTGTCCTTGATCTTGCCGACTGCGGAGAACTTGTAATCACGATAAGCGATCTCGTTCAGCTTGGCGCCCAGGTTATTGCGGATCGAATCCAGCTGGGTCAGATGCAGCTGGTCGCGCTCGATGGCCGTCTTTTTCTGGGAGGCCTTGCCGAGCACGCCGCCAGCGGTGTACATATCATAGAATTTCTGATCCTGCTCAAGCTTGGTTTTGAAGAGATCGATCCTCATCTCGACCTCCTGGCCGATCGTCGTCTGGCCGATTTGTTCAAAGGTGTTGAAAGTCAGGTTCTGCACCTCGCCCATCGTCTCAGCGATCTTTGCGCTGACGGCCGCTTTCTCAGAAGCGTATTTACTGGTACAGGAAGAAAGGAGCAGGGCTGAAACAGCCATCAAAAGGACTGCCAGGGAGAAAAAACGATGTTTCATTTCGTTCGGTTTTTCGTTCACAAATGCGAATATAAAGAAAAAAAGCCAATAATTTGTATCTTAGCAGGGCAATAAAGACCCGACTCTAATATGCAAAAATTGGTCCTTTCCGTACTGGTCGCCGCATCTGTTGCGACCACTGCCCTCGCCTCGGACGGGCGGCTCTTGAGATTCCCCACCACCAACGGCACCGACATCGTTTTCTCCTATGCCGGAGATCTGTACACAGCCCCCCTTGCCGGCGGCCAGGCCATGCGCCTGACTTCCCACGAAGGTTATGAGATGTTTGCCAAATTCTCTCCTGACGGCAAGACCATCGCCTTCACCGGGCAATATGACGGCAACACGGAAGTCTATTCCATCCCCGCGAAGGGCGGCACGCCGGTCCGACTGACCTGGACATCGACCAACGGCCGGGATGACCTGGGCGACCGCATGGGGCCGAACAACATCGTGATGGGCTGGAAGCCGGATGGCAAGAGCATCATCTACCGCAACCGCATCGGCGACGGATTCGAAGGCAATCTCTGGACTGTGCCCGCAGAAGGTGGCATGAGCGACAAACTGCCGCTGCCGGAAGGCGGGTTCTGCTGCTGGAGTCCGGACGGGAAACGCCTCGCGTACAACCGCACCATGCGCGAGTTCCGCACCTGGAAATACTACCGCGGAGGACAGGCGGACGACATCTGGATCTGGGACGGGAAAAAGGTTGAGAATATCACCTCCAACGAGGCCCAGGACATCATGCCGATGTGGATCGGTTCTGAGATTTATTTCATTTCCGACCGCGACCACTGGATGAATGTATTCGTATACGACACGGTGACCAAAACCACCAGGAAAGTCACTGATTTCAAGGAATATGACGTCAAATTCCCGAGTACGGACGGCTCGCTGATCGTATTTGAGAACGGCGGCTGGATTTACAAGCTGGACCCTGCGACCAAGCAGTATGCCAAGGTGGAGATCAGCCTGGATCCGGAGGCCATCCAGGCCAGGCCCGAGCACAGGGACGTCTCTTACCGTCGGACCGGTGCCAGCCTTTCCCCTAAGGGTGACCGCCTGGCCATCACCGCACGCGGCGAAGTCTTCACCGTGCCGGTCAAGCCCGGCGTCAAGCGCAACATCACCCACACGCCCGGCGCCAATGAGCGCGATGCCGAATACAGCCCGGACGGCAAGTGGATCGCCTATATCTCCGACCGGACCGGCGAGACCGAGATCTGGCTCTACGACACGGAGAAGGAGACCACGGCCCAGATCACCCGCGACAACGACACTTATATCCGTGACCTGGAATGGGCCCCGGACTCCAAGAGCCTGCTCTACACGGACCGTAAGAACCGCATCGTGACCGTCGGCGTCCCGGACGGGACAAAGACCGTCGTCACGACCTGCCCCGAAGCAGAGTTCCGCGGCGTACGCTGGTCGCCGGACGGCAAATGGCTCACCTATACCCGGCCGGCCGCCAACGAACTGTCCGTGGTCTATGTGTACAACCTCGCGACCAGGCAGGAGATCCCCGTCACCGAGAAATGGTACGATTCCTCCTCCCCTCTTTTCAGCGCGGATGGCAAGTATCTGATATTCAACGCGACCCAGGACCTCAACCCGATCTACAGCCAGGTCGAATGGAACTATGCCTACACCAACATGGGCGCCCTTTACATCGCCCTGCTGACAAAGGACGGTGTTTCTCCTTTCCTGCCCGTGGACGGAGAGCCGGCCAAGGCTGACAAGCCCGAACCGGCCAAGGCGGCTCCGGGGAAGGATACTGCAGAGAAAGAAAAGAAGGCCGACGCCGTCGAAGTCAAGGTAGATGCAGACGGCATATTTGACCGCATCATCAAGATCCCGGCCGGCACCGGCTGGATGCGTCCGATTTACGGCGACGGGAAAGGATTCTGGTTCTCCGGTCGCGGCGGCGTGCAGTATTTCGATTTCCAGAAGCAGGAAGCCTCCCCCGTCGTGGACGGCGGCATGGCCGTTTTCGGCAAGAAGGCCCTGCTCACTTCCGGTGGCCAGACCTTTGTCGCAGACCTGCCCCGGAGCAAGGCAGCCGCTCCGAAGGAAGGCATCGACCTGAAGGGTCTCTATGCCGACATCGACTGGCATCAGGAATGGGCCCAGATCTTCGATGAGGCGTGGCGCGCCTTCCGGGACGGTTTCTACCTCGAAAACATGCACGGCATCGACTGGCCGGCGATGAAGGCGAAGTATGAAGTGCTGCTCCCCTATGTGCAGTGCCGCCTGGACCTGAACTATGTCATCGGTGAAATGATCGGAGAGCTTACCGTCGGGCATTCTTATGTATCACCCGGCGAATACAAGAAGCCGCAGCGAATCCAGACGGGCCTGCTGGGCGCCGAGATCGTCCCGGCCAAGAACGGCACCTACCAGATCCGGCATATCCTGAAGGGAGCCAATTACTCCCCTTCCCTGCGCTCACCCTTGACCGAGCCGGGCATGGATGTGAAGGAAGGTGACTATATCGTCGCAGTGGACGGTGTGCCGACTTCGAGCGTTTCCAGTTTCTACGCCCTGATGGCGGGGAAGGCCGGCGTGCTGACCGAGTTGAGCGTCAACGGGAAACCTTCCGCGGAAGGCGCCCGCAAACTGGTGGTCAAGCCCATCGCCGACGAGTACCCCCTCTATCATTATGAATGGGTGCAGAAGAACATCGCCCATGTCGAAAAGGCGTCCAATGGACGCATCGGCTATATCTATATCCCGGATATGGGCGCAGAAGGCCTGAACGAATTCGTGCGTTACTATTATCCCCAGCTGGACAAGGAAGCCTTGATCATCGACGACCGGGCCAACGGCGGCGGAAACGTCTCCCCGATGATCATCGAGCGCCTGCTCCGCACCCCTTACCGCATGACCATGCGTCGTGGGTCGACCCTGACCGGCAAGGTGCCTGAAGGTACATTCTACGGACCCAAGGTCTGCCTGATCAACAAGTATTCCGCATCCGACGGGGATCTCTTCCCTTGGAGCTTCAAGGC
>CAMJHJ010000102.1 GCA_946405485.1 uncultured Bacteroidales bacterium
TCCGGCATCGGGGAAGCCTGCGCCTTCCGCTGGGCAGCCCAGGGGGCGAAACTCATCCTGACCTCTTCTTCCCTTGAGCGGCTCAATCCTGTGGCGACCAAGTGCCGGGAAGCGGGCGCGGCCGACGTTTGCGTCCTGCCCTGCGACCTGGGTGACCCTGTCGCCGTCGAAGGCCTGGCCGCCAAGGCTTGGGATGCGTTCAATGGAATCGATACGGTCTATCTCAACGCCGGCATCAGCCAGCGTACCACCGTGGAAGATACCTCGATGGAGATGGTGCGCAAGATCATGGAGATCAATTACTTCTCTCCAGTCAGCATCGCCAAGGCACTCTTGCCCAAGATGCTGGAAAGGGGCGGCGGCCACATCGCCGTCACGACCTCCATCGCCGGCCGTTTCGGCTTCCCGCTGCGCTGCGGCTACAGCTCCTCCAAATTTGCCCTTTACGGATTCTTCGAGACCCTGCAGGCCGAGTATGCCGACCGGGGCATCCAAGTGACCCTCGTCTGTCCCGGACGCGTGCGCACCAACATCTCTTTCTATGCGCTGGACAAGGGTGGCAAGCAGCATGGGAAACTGGATCCCGGCCAGGCAGGCGGGCTGAGTGCTGAAAAGGCGGCCTGCAAGATCGTGCGTGCGATCGCTAAGGGGCGTCGCGAAGTGCTGGTCGGCAGGGGAGAGTTGGTGATGGTATATATCAAACGTTTCTTCCCGGGCCTGTGCGCCCGGCTCGCCCGTCGGATCAAGCCGATGTAGCTTATTTCCTGATTAGATGGGGCACCGGCGGGCCTGAGACCGGGAATCCCACCTCCTTTACACCCTCGTCCACCAGGACGGGCGGGATGTGCGTCTCTTCGTGCAGTCGTTCAAGTTTTTCTTCCTCGCTGCGGAGTCTGGGTGCGCGCAGTTTTCCAGCAGCCTGGGAACGTCCGGCCTGGTCAAGGGCCACGAAGGTCTCGTAGTCGTATTTCCAAGCGCTGCCCTCCGACCACTTCATGATGTTCTTATAGATCTGTTCCCGGCTGGGAGCGTTGAAGGGGCAATTGTTGTAGCGCATCATGCTGTTGTTTGTCGGGCGGTAGATACCTTTGGGGTAGAGTTTGGCTCCTTCGAAGATACCCAGGCCTTCCCCGTCATAACGGCTGTCGGAAAGGAATCGCGCCCAGCGAACTGTCGCGGGATCATTGCGCCAGTCGGTATTGGCGCCCCACTGGCGGTTGTTCCAGTCCCGGTCCAGGCCGGCCTGGTCCGTGAAGGTTTCCGAATATTCTGTATACTCGTCCCACAGGTCTCCGAATCCGTGCCCGCATAGCTCGTGGACGAGGACGTTGGTATTGGGATCGAATACGATGCAGCAGGCTTGGCTGGAAGTATACCGCAGGCAGTAACTCCGCCCCACCCTTGTGCTGGAATTGCAGAGCACGGCAACCTTGAGCGGCTGTCCGGTACTGCTCCTGGGAGCCTTGTTGCCATATTCGATACAGACCGCGGAGCGGAAGTTGATCTGCCCGCCCGATTCATACGTCAGGCGGCGGTTGGAGAGTTCGTTGCCATATTGCTCGTTGGCAGAGACGACCTTGACGGTATAGACGTTGAAACGGTTGCGAAGCGAGGTGTACGGCTCATAGGCGAACAGAGCTTCCATCGCGGCACGCATCCGCTGCTCGTACTTGCCCCCGGGCTCCATATCCCGGTCTACATAACCGTCTCCGAGCAGGACGAAATTGACCCCGCGTCCGACGCTGGCCTGCTGCAGGGTCACTACCTCGCCGTCCCTGGAGTAGTCGCTCGAAGTATAATAGGGCGAGGTCCCTTCTTCCGTTCTCATCCGGGAGGCGTAATCTTTCCAGTAGTTGGCTTCCGTATATTTGTAGGCGGTGGCGGCAGGAACGTAGATGGGGCAGTTGGCCGTATTGTTGAACATCCCGCTGGCACCCGTCGGGGGCGTGGCCGGCCGGACGGAAATCCTCGTAAGCGCATTGCAGCCACTGAAGGCATTCGTCCCGATGGACGTCACTCCTTCGGGGATGATGAGGGAAGTGAGACCAGAGCATCCATAGAAGGCGGTGTGGCCGATGCTCGTGATCTTGTCAGTGATGGGGGCTTCTTCCAGGAAAGCGCATTGGGCGAACAAACCCTCAGGAATACGAGTGACCGATTCGGGAAGCCGGACGGACTTCAGATTCTTGCAGCCGTAGAAAAGATTGGCGCCGATGTAATTCACGCCATCCGGAACCAGAGCGTATTCCAAGGCGGAGCAATTACGTAAGGCATTGTCGCCGAGGGAGTTCAGAGTTTCAGGGAGCGCTAATTCCGTCAAGGCGGTGCAATTGTAGAAGGCCCAATCTTCGAATGCCTCCACTCCCGATCCGATGATGCATTCCTCCAGCGCCGTACATCCGCCGAAGGCATAGCGGCTGATGGTCCGGATTCCCTCCGGAAGGACGATACGTTGCAAGGAACTGCAGCCATAAAAGGCATGTGAACCCATCGAAGTCAGGGACTCAGGCAATTTGATGGAGGCCAGTGCCGTCCAGTTCCGGCACATGCGGTCCGGGATGGCAGTGACACCTGTGAAGAAGCGGAATTCATCGAAAGACTCGAAATCCCTGTCCGTGCCGAAGACGCCCTCTAAAGAAGAAACGCGATCCGCCTCGTCGAACGACAGTTCGCCGTCACCGTCGAGGTCGAATGCGGACACGAGTTTGGCTTTGATCTTTTCATCCGCGAAGGGGATAGGATTGTCCAAATCACCGATTCCCGGAATCATGAACTTCAGGTCTTTATCGACTTCTGCCAGGCTACCGAAAATGGTCCGTTTGATAGTGACAGCCTTCTCCGAGACATACTCCGCCGTCTGCGATCCCCGGTGGAACGTCAGGCGGAATCCTTGTTCCAAAGTGCCCGGAAGCGCGACGATATAGTACCATTGCCCGGGAATGAAACTCTCGCCGGAAGGGGACGAAAGGGTGATGATACTGCGCGCATCACTGACTTCCTTCACAACCGGCACTCCGTCCTCGAAGGCCAGAGTAATCCGGCCGGCAAGCGCCTCGCCGCCCAGGCTTTCAAACTCCACTTGGCGTATGCCTTCCTGCGTAACGGAAAAACGCAGGCCGCCGCAGACGCCCCAGAATCCCATCGACAGGGTTTCAGAGCGCCCTAATGTGATATAAGTATTCTTGGCAAAGGTTCCGGCTGCACCGGTCTGGTCGGCCGGAAGGGTCGTGGTGACGGACGCATTGTCGGAAGTTGCGTCTTCCCGGTACGGATAGAGACCCCAGAGGGGTTTGTCCGTGGGGAAACCCTCGTTGAAACCGATCAGCACGTTGAGGGTGCCGTTAAACTTTGCCACCCCGACAGGCTCAGTATTGGTGGATGTGAATTTACCGGCTTCTCCGTCAAAGAAGAGTTTCACTTCATCCCCTGGTTGCCAGAAAACCTTTGTCTCATCCTGGATGACGGTCCGGGTCCCAGACTGGCCTTCCTGGCTGGCCGTAAGAGTGAAGGACTGCAGTTCCTTGCCGGCCGACCTTTCCGGTGAGACCGGAGATGAGCAGGCGGCAAGTGCGGCTGCAACCAGGCATGCAATAAGGACTCTATTCATAAGGCCAGACCCCGCTAGCGCTCGGACTCAAGCGTGTAGGTAAAGGAATCGGCCCGGTAATAACCGATATTGTATTCGACCGGGACGCCCTGTTCATCGTAGACGAAACGCTTCCGGATCAGGATCGGGTCGTCCGGAGAGATGTCCAGTTTCTCGGCGACAAAGTCCCCGGCCAGCCGGGCGGAAACCTCTTCCTTTGATAGTTTGACTACGATGCCATAGTTGTTCTCCAGCATCTCGTAGAGAGGGATGCTGTAGTTTTCGTCTCCCGTGATGGGCAGCGCCGGGTTGAAATAGGAGATGAAATAGACGAAAGGAAAAGAGGTGTTGCCCCGTACTCGCTCCATTACCACGCAGCGCGTGTCTTCGCTGATTCCGAAGAAACCGGCGATTTCCGGGTTGGTCTTCTGGTGGCTCAGATGCAGTTCGTAATTACGGACCTCGATACCGAGCATCTTCATCTCTTGCGAGAAACTCAGCCAGTTTTTGACGCCGCCGTTGATCCCTTTGCGGACTACCTTTGTGCCCACGCCTTTCTTACGCACTAACAGGCCTTCAAAGACCAGTTGGTTGATAGCCTGGCGCAGGGTGTTGCGTGAAATGTTTAACTGCTTGGAGAGATCCACCTCTTTGGGGAGCATCTTTCCGTTCTTATACTCTTCGGACTCGATCAACTTCCGGAGCAGTCGTTCCGCCTGTATGTGCAGGGGTGTGGAACTGGTTGGGTCTAAAGTCATTGCGTAATAATTCTATGCAAATGTATAAAAAAGATTGTTTTTTTAAAATAATGTTTATATTTGCACAAAACCAATATGTTCATACATGTATGAGAACTTCGAATTATGATAAGTACCCTGCCACTCAGACCGAAGGCAAACTGTACCGGGGCTGGGAAAACGTCCGGACCGTGCTGGACCGGGACCGCAAGGGCCCCTTGGCCGTGGATTGGTATACGGGAGTGCATGAAGAAGAACTCTCATCCGCATTGGAAACCGGTTTCGCACGCATCATCCGGATGAAGGACTTGATGAAGAGCGAGGCTGATATCCTTGCTATGACGGCCCCCTTCATGACCGACGACGTGCTGTTCGGCTATATAACCAATTTGCGCATTGCCGATTTCTTCGATGCCGGGAAACTGGCTGCGGCCCGCAAGGAACTGGAAAACGCCGGTCCCGAGACCGTGATCCTGGGTACCGGAGCCGCCCTGGTGATGCCGGATGATGCA
Source organism: uncultured Bacteroidales bacterium (assembly GCA_946405485.1). The sequence goes on from CAMJHJ010000102.1 coordinate 4,836, forward strand.
ACCCTTGTCTATGCTGACATGGCCCGCTGGGAGATCCAGATGCGTTGCCGCCGTCATGAGGTCTTCGGCCTGGGTGTGGACAACCGCGCCGATGCGCCTTCCATCCAGTACAAGCGCGGACTTTTTATCGATTGGAAAGTTCTTGATTATTATAAAGATACACTTTTCTCCCGTGTGGACTGGTGGCTGGATACCAACGCCGCCGGCGATCCTAAGCTGATCTCCCGCGAGACCTTCTTCCGGGGAATCGACCGGACCGCGCGGAAGCCTTTCCGCGTCGTGCCCTTCTTCGATCCCGCGCCTTGGGGCGGACAGTGGATGAAAGAAGTCTGCAACCTGGACAGGAGCGTCGCCAACTATGGCTGGTGTTTCGACTGCGTTCCGGAGGAGAACAGCCTCTTGCTCGAGGTAGAAGGTGTGCGTTTCGAGCTGCCTTCCCAAGACCTGATCCTCCTGCGCAGCCGCGAGGTGCTCGGAGAGATCGTCGAGGCCCGGTTTGGAAAGGATTTCCCCATCCGCTTCGACTTCCTCGACACCATCGGGGGCGGTAACCTCAGCCTTCAGGTGCACCCCACGACCCAGTTCATCCGCGAGCAGTTCGGCATGCCTTACACGCAGGACGAGAGTTACTACTTGCTGGATGCAGCCGAGGATGCCGTCGTTTATCTGGGTCTCAAGAAAGGAGTAGACAAGGATGCGATGATCGAAGACCTGCGCGCTGCCCAGCGCGGGGAAATCATCTTTGACGCCGAGAAATATGTCAACAAACTGCCGGCCAAGAAGCACGACCATTATCTGATCCCTGCCGGCACCATCCATTGTTCCGGCAACGGCAGCATGGTCCTTGAGATCAGCGCCACGCCTAACATCTTCACTTTCAAGCTCTGGGACTGGGGCCGCCTGGGCCTGGACGGCAAACCGCGCCCGATCAACGTAGAGCGCGGCCGGCATGTGATCCAGTGGAACCGGGACACCGACTATGTCCACGCTCACCTCGCCAATCATTTCGAGCCCGTAGCGGAAGGGGAGGGCTGGAACGAGATACGCACCGGCCTGCATCCCAACGAATTCATCGAGACGCGGCGTACCTCCTTCTCCGTGCCGGTGACTTTCCATACGGAGGGCGGTGTCCATGTCCTCAATCTCGTCGATGGCGAGGAAGCCGTCGTGGAAAGCCCTGAGGGCCGTTTCGAGCCTTTCGTCGTCCATTACGCCGAGACCTTCATCGTCCCGGCCTGCGTGGGCGACTATACGGTCCGGCCCTGCGGCCGCTCGGAAGGGAAGACCTGCATGACCGTCCGTGCCTCGGTCCGCTATAACGCCTGATGTAAGGAATACTTCTGCCGATAGAGCTCCATCGCTGCGCCGATGCGGAACAGGACGGTGTAGGTGCGGGCCAGGATATAGAACCCCTGGGCGGTCTGCGCCTCCACACCTTCGTGCCGGATCAGCCCGAGCGCAGCCAGTGAGCAACTGTTGAGTGTCTTCGCCAGCTTGATCGCTTCCTCTGAACCGAGATCGAGCCCCAGCACATAGTGCAGGATCCCCTCATCCATGTCATCCCAACCGTTGGGGCCATACAAGTCCTTGTATTTCATGTCCTTGTACCGGGTCCAATCCTCATCCCAGCGATGCGCGACCGCCATTCCGATGAACCCCGGCCAGGCGACCGCCGCTTCCGGATAGTCGTTGAACTCCCGCACGGCGTCCGCGATATAATCTTGGATAAATTCCTCCCATTTCGCGTCGATATCCGGGCTGGAGAGCAGGTCGTCCCCAAGCATGCCGGCTGTTTTGCATAGTTTCAACAAGCCGTTCTGCAAGGTCTTTTCGTAGTTATCGTAAACTAGCCTGTCTGCTGCGCTGATCTTTCTCATGGGATTTCTTTCGGGATTCTGCCCGCAAAGATACGCTTTTCATCTTGTTTTTTCTCCCTGAAATCAAGACATTTGTGGAAGTAAAACCGATTTGCGATGAAAAAGATTGTCGTATTGACGGGCGCGGGCGTCAGCGCCGAGAGTGGATTGAGCACCTACCGGGACAGCGGCGGGACCTGGGACAACTATGATCCCATGGTCGTCGCTTCCATCCAAGGCTGGTACAGCGACCCCAAGACCGTCCTGGATTTCTACAATGGCCTGCGGACCCGGATGGCGGCCTGCCAGCCCAATTCCGCGCACAAGGACATCGCGGCGCTGGAAAAGGAGTATGACGTCACCGTCATCACCCAGAACGTGGATGACCTTCACGAGCGCGCGGGCAGTACGGATATCATCCACCTGCATGGCGAGGCTACGAAAGTCCGTCCCCAGGACCGGTTCAACGATTATGACGGTTATAGCGAGAAGTCCGTTATCGATGTCGGTTACAATCCCGTCCGTCTGGGCGACAAGGATGCGCGCGGGGTCCAGCTGCGCCCGCACATCGTCTTTTTCGGGGAAGCCGTGCCCAAGATGAATGATGCCATCCGCGCCGTGGAGCAAGCGGACGTGGTGCTCATCGTCGGAACCTCGCTGCAGGTATATCCGGCCGCATCCCTCTACCATTACGCCGGCCCCGGCGTCCCGATCTTCATCATCGATCCCAAGGAAGTGCCGGCCTATGACAAGCGGATCACCCACATCCGGGATGTCGCCACCCGCGGGATGAAAGTGTTCCTGGAAAAACTGAAAGAGTTGTAAATCAGCTGATTAATTCAGCGGAATCCAGACTTTCATCTTCCCCGCTTCCCGGTTATCCCAGGCATAGTATGGGATGAACTTGAGCGTCTTGTCCCCGGACACGGTGGTCAGGGACACCACCCCCCGCAGCAGCTCCGGCTCAAAATCCTCCTTGAAGGAAGCGTCTTCGCTCAGGGTCAGGCTGTCGAATTCCGCCGGATTGTCCGTTTCTTCCAGACAATAGACCAGGGGCCCGCGCTGTACGGCGCGCATGCCTTCGTCTTCCTTGGTCCTCGGGTCGGCCGCTACGAGTTGCACCGGCATCTCGAGTTCCAGGGTGATGCGGTCGCCGTCCGACCATTTGCGCTCCAGGATGGCATAGCCCTTTTCGACAGGGGTCGGCATCTTTTCGCCGTTGATGGCGACGGACCAGGCTCTGCACCAAGCCGGAATACGGAGCTGGAACTTCGTCTTGACCGGAGTTTCCGTTCCGACGGTCAGGGAAACGGTTCCTTTCCAGGGATACTCGGTTTCTTGCTTGAGAGTCAGCTCCTTACGACCGACCTTTACATTGGCGGTGCTGCCGATGTAGAGGTTGACGAGGACTCCGTCCTCCGCCACTCCGTAGATATAGTTGCCGATCGAAGGGAGGAAACGGCAGATCTGGCTGGGGCAGCAGGCGCAGCCGTACCAGGCCTGGCGGTGATGGTCGCCCAAAGATTCCAAGGGATTGACATAGAAGAAACGGTCTCCTTCGAGCGAGATGCCCGCCAGCGCGCCGTTATAAAGGGAACGCTCCAGGACGTCTGCATACTTGGCGTCTGCTGTGAACTGGTTCATGCGCCAGTTCCACAGCACCATGCCGACCGAGGCGCAGGTCTCGCAGTA
>CAMJHJ010000103.1 GCA_946405485.1 uncultured Bacteroidales bacterium
CACGACATGGAGGATCTGGGCGAAGACCTGGTCGGTTATGACGACGACCAGAAACGTTCGCCGCAACTGGGCCTCGGGAGCCTGCGGATGGCGCGGCGCCTGCGTCCCGGAAACGTGATTACCGACGAACCGGGCATTTATTTCATCCCGGCCCTCATCGAGAAATGGAAGCAGGAGGGGACGAACGCGTCCTTTGTCAATTTCAGCAAACTGAAGGCTTACTATGAATTCGGCGGCATCCGCCTGGAGGACGATGTCCTCGTCACGGCGGACGGCGCGCGGAGGCTCGGACCGAAGCGCCTGCCGATCGCCCCGGATGACGTGGAAGCCGCCATGAATCAATAATATGGGACTTTTGGACAATAAGGTGGCGCTGATCACAGGCGCCGCCCGCGGCATCGGCAAGGCCATCGCCCTGCGCTTTGCCTCCGAGGGCGCAGACGTCGCCTTCACCGACCTGGTCATCGACGAGGTCGCGCAGCAGACTGTCTCCGAGCTGGAGGCTTTCGGGCACAAAGTCAAGGCTTATGCATCCAATGCAGCTGATTTCGACCAGGCGCACGCCGTGGTCGACCAGGTCAAGGAAGAGTTCGGCCATATCGACATCCTGGTCAACAACGCCGGCATCACCCGGGACGGCCTGATGCTCCGGATGAGCGAGCAGCAATGGGATGCCGTCATCGGCGTGAATCTCAAATCCGCCTTCAATTTCATCCATGCCTTGACGCCCATCATGGCGCGTCAGCGCGGGGGCAGCATCATCAGCCTTTCGTCTGTCGTGGGCGTGAACGGCAATGCCGGCCAGTGCAATTATTCCGCCTCCAAGGCGGGCATCATCGGCCTGACCAAGTCGATTGCCAAAGAAATGGGTCCCAGGGGCATCCGGGCCAATGCCATCGCTCCGGGCTTCATCCTTTCCGACATGACCAAGGCCCTGCCGGACGAGGTGCGTGAGGCGTGGATCAAGACCATTCCGCTTCGGCGCGGAGGGACGCCCGAGGATGTCGCCTCGGTGGCGCTTTTCCTGGCCAGCGACCTCTCATCCTATGTCAGCGGGCAGGTCATCCACTGTTGCGGTGCGATGAGTTGCTGATCCTCCGCTTTCCGGGAGAATGGAAGGGATGGATAAAGCGGTCTCCGGTGCCAGTTTGAAAGACTTTGCCACGGCAGTCAGTGACCTGATCCTGCCGCGGCATTGTTTCGTCTGCGGGAAGCGTCTCACGCTTTCTGAACGTTACCTGTGCCTGGAGTGCCGGAGCGACCTGCCGTACACTTTTTTCTGGGACCAGTCGCACAATCCGATGGCGGATAAATACAATGCCCGGATCCTCGACCAGGTGCCGCATGGGGTGGAAGAGGCCTATGGCCACGCCGCGGCGTTGCTCTATTATAATTCCGAGTCCGGTTACAAAAACATCCCGCAGGCGTTGAAATACCGTTCTGCGCTGGGATTGGGCCGGGAGTTCGCCGACCGGCTGGGGGAGCGGCTCGCCTCTTCCCCGGAATTCAAAGATGTGGATTGTGTCATTCCTGTGCCGCTGCATTGGCGCCGGCACCGGGGGCGCGGGTACAACCAGGCTGCGGTGATCGCCCGGAGGGTGGCGCTTGCCCTGGGCGCGCGATTCTGCCCGGAGGGGCTTCGTCGCTTGCGCTATACGAAGTCCCAGACTTCCGTGGGAATGGAAAAGAAGGCGTCCAATGTATCGGACGCCTTCCGGGTGTTGCACCGCGTCGAAGCGCGGCATATCTTGTTGATTGACGATACCTTCACGACGGGATCGACCCTGGCCGCCTGCCACAAGGCATTGCGGGAAGTATATCCTCCGTCGGTACGGATCTCGGTCGCTACGCTGTCATATGTAGGTCCTTAGAATTGCAGGACGGCGTAGACCGGATAGTGGTCGGAAATGAAGGGCTTCCCAGCGTAAGACTGGTCCACCACGTCGAATTCCTTGCACTTGCTGAAACCTGAATAATAAACGTAGTCAATGGCCTGCGAGGCGCGGCCCCAGCCGTTGAACGAGGTCTTGTCGGTTGTTTTCTCCGCGTAGACCCGGGCGCTCTTCATCTTCTTGTCCAGGTCGACCAGACAAGGATCATCCGCCTTGACGTTGAGGTCGCCGGTGAGTACCATCGGCCAGCCTTCCGGATTCATCGCCGCGATGCGGTCCACGATCAGGGCAAGGCCGTTCTTGCGCGCTTCCACGCCCACATGGTCCAGGTGGGTGTTGACATAATAGAAGTGGGTGCCGCTCTTCTTGATCTTGAGAAGAGCCCAGGTGGCGGTGCGATAGCAGGCGGCGTCCCAGCCTTTGGAGGGTTCGTCGGGTGTCTCGCTGAGCCAGTAGGTGCCCCAGTCTTCAACTTCCACCAGATCTTTCTTGTAAAAGATGGACATGTGCTCACCCTTGCTGACACCGTCTTCGCGACCCACGCCGATGCTCGCATACTGCGGGCACTGCTCATTGATGTAGGCGATCTGGAAATCATAGGCTTCCTGTACGCCGAAACAGAGCGGGTCCTGGTCTTCCAACATCGCGGGGGTGGCTTCCTTCCGGAGGTCCCAGGCGTTGTCTCCGTCTTTGGCGACGCCGAGACGGACGTTGTAGGACATGACCTTGATGGTTTCTGCCTTTTTGCAAGACAAGGTGGCCGGCAGCAGGGCGGCCAAGGCTGCGACAGCAAGAATGAGTTTTTTCATTGTATCAGGTTTTTGGGTTTTCGTCCATCAAAGATACACTTTTATTCGGGAATCATCACCATCCGGGATTGTTCTCGACATCGACATCCTTCATGCTGGTGATGATGTTCTCGTAGATCGGAAGCAAGGTCCATTTGGTGATGGGAGCCACGTTGTGGGAGGGGAGGTTGTTATAGCACGGCTGAGGGACGATGTGCATCGCGTGCTCATTGATGCTGTTGATGCCATCCTGGCCCATTCTGAGCAGGGTCGCCCAGCGCCACTCTTCCAGGTAGAGCTCACGGACGCGCTCCGCAAGGATATACTTGATGTCCATCTCTCCAGGTGTCGCGAGTTTGCTGCACTGGGCTCTGTTGCGCAGGATGTTGATGTCCGATGCGCAGCCGTTCTTGTCGCCCTTGCGGAGCTTCGCTTCCGCCCGGAGAAGGACGGTTTCCGCGGAGCGTACCACATAGGAATCGTAGAACCGGTAAGTCCGGTCTCCTCCATCCGCGAGGTCAAAATAGGCCCAGTCGTCGATGGGAGCGAATTTCGTGTAGGTGGGGGCCACAAAAGACATCATGGGGTTGAGCGTGGTGGTGTCGACCATCTCCCGGGTCACGATCTGGCCGTACAACGGGTGTTTCGAATCCGTGCACTTGAAATATCGGCGGATGTTGACGTCATTGTTACGCATATCGTCGGCGAATCCGCCTTCCCAGACCTGACGGACCACATAATCGGTGGGGAACCAGGTTTGTGAGGGTTTTCCTCCGACATAGGCGCTGTACTCGCCTCCGGGATACAACTTCGAGTCGACATTGCCGCGCCAAGGATAAGTCGCGCCATTCTTATATTTGGCGTTCCATTGGACAGTGCGTTTGCTGGGTAAATAATACCTGTGCATGCCATTGCGTCCCCACGAGCCTTTGCCGAGTGCGACGAAATTCTCGTAATCCTGTTGCATGGCCCAAATCGATTCTGTGTTGCCCTCGTCGTAATCGAAGTTCCCGGGCTGGAAGAGGTCAAAGAACACATCGCCGTCGGGGTAATAAGCCGCAACGCCGTTGCGGGCCGGACCCTGTCCGGGCGTCGCACGCGTACCGAAACGCTTCGTCATGATGGGATGCAGGGCGAGGGCCTTGTCGGCATAGCTGATCGCAGTCTCGAGATCGGTGGCGTTGTTGCCCTTTTCGGTAGCGAGGGCCAGGTATGCTTCGGAGAGGAAGTGATACGCGGCACCCTTGCCGACACGACCCGCCTCGGGATGGTCCTCGAGCTTCTCTGAAGCGAATTTCAGGTCCTGGATGGCGAATTCGTAGGTCTCCTCCCTGGTTGCCCGGGGGATGTCGAGTTTGAGCGAGGTATAGGTCTTGTCGACGATAAACCAGCCGCCGTACATTTCGGCGAGCCTCAGATAGATGAAGCCTCTGAAGAACCTCAGCTGGGCCTCATATTTGTCTCTGTCTGAATCCGAGATCTCAAGGGTTTCGGTCTTCATGCCGTCAAGACCCAGGTTGGCGGGAGCCGCCACGCGAGTCCAGAGGCTGTTGGTGGGATCCCGGAAAGGATGGCTGGCGGTCGTCCAGTTGGTGAAGTTGCCTTCCCAACCCTCATCTCTGCGGTCCATAAGGTCAGAACCCCAGCCGAGCCAGATGGGATCTTCGCCGTAATAAGCAAAGCGTACGCCCATGTAACATGCCGTGACGCAGTCGTTTACCTGACTCGCCGACTTGAAGGCATTTTCGAAGCCATAGATGGTTTTGGGGTGCTCCTCCAGAAAGGCATCGTCGTCGACCGTCGCTATGTCGCACGAAGTCCAAGTCCCCATCAGGAGGACGGACAGTGCAAGGATAGATGAATATCTGATGATTTTCATGGCTCAGTGGATTTAGAATGTAAGATTGACACCGAAGGTGTAGGTCTTGTAGAACGGATAGTTGTAATTAGTCCTGGTCTGCTTCATCTCGGGATCGCCACCTTCCCAATTGGTGAAGGTGAGGAGGTTTTCGGCTGAGACATATAATTTCAGACCGGCGATCTTGCTCCGCTCGAGGAGGGATTTCTTGAGGCGGTAAGAGAGGGAGATGTTCTGCAGGCGTACGTAAGCCCAACTCATGTGGGGCTCGTATTCATTCTTGATGTAGGCCGGTCTCGGATACGTGTTGTTCCGGTTCTCAACCGTCCACCATTCATGGTCCAGGGTCCGCGGGATCTCGGAGTGGCTTGATCTGTCGTAGCAGACGAAAGCCTGGGTGTTGGGCCAGAGGCAGTAGCCGTTGCCGCCGAAAGTGCCGGTAAAGAGCATATAGAGGTCGAAGTTCTTCCAGGAAATGTCATTCATGAAACTCATCTGGAAGTTGGGGTACCGGTTGCCGAGAATCGTGCGGTCTTCGCTGTTGATGACGCCGGGTTCGTCCTCTTCTCCGTCGGTGACGTTGAGGAACTTCACATCACCGGGGACACCTCCGTTGACAGCCACATAAGCCTGATCCTCGTCCGAGACAAGAAGATTGCCCTTGTCATCATACATGGGCTTGCCGCTGGCGTCATACTTTGCCTGGATGATGCCGATCTCCTTTTGGCCGTAGAAGATTCCGAGAGGCTCACCGATGAGATAGGCGTGGTTGATGTCCACGATCTCATTGGTGCCGTCGCCGTAGATATCCTGGATCTTGCTGCGGTTGAGGTAGAAGGAAAGCTTGGAAGTCCAGTTCCAGTCCTGCGTGCGGATGTTGCGGGTGGTGAGGTTGACCTCCATTCCCCAGTTGTTGATCTGGCCCATGGTCGCATACATCTGATCCTGTCCGTTCAGCACGATGGGGATGGCGCGGATGAAGATCTGGTCGTAAGTCTTCGAGGAATAACCGTCATACTCGAGGAGGACCCTGTCTTCGAACAGACCGAGTTCGAAACCATAGTTGAAGGATTCGGTGGTCTCCCAACCGAGGTCGGTGCTTCCGAGCGTACCGAGATACTCGCGGAAGTTGGGCTTTCCGTTATTGCCGAAGGTATAATAGTTCTTGGCCTGGCCCATGGTGATGGTGGTCAGGGTCTGGTAAGGACTGAGGGACTGGTTGCCGTTCTTGCCCCAGGAAGCCTTGAGCTTCAGGTAGCTGACAGCCGGCTTGAGGCTGGCCATGAAGGGCTCGTTCGAGACGGTCCAAGCGACACCCACGGCGGGGAAGACGCCCCACTTCTTATCGGCGCCGAAGACGGATGAACCGTCACGGCGTACGGATGCGTTGAAATGGTACCGGTCCTTGTAGGCGTATTGGACGCGGGCAAGGTAGCCGACGTCGGTGTGCCGCCAGTATTCAGGAGCGTTTATGAGAGGGACACTGGCCTTGTTGAGGGCCCAGGCGCCGAGGATGGTGTTGCCGAGCGTGGAGAAGTCGGTGCCGGTGTGCTTGTGCATCATGTATTCGTTGGAGTCACGGGTGTACACGAGCGAAGCGTCGATGAAGTGGTCGCCGAATCTGCGGTTGTAGTTGAGGATGTTGTCCCACACCCAGGAAATCTTCTGGGACTCCGTGACGGTACCGTTGGCGCTGCTCAGGTAGATCTTGGTGTTCAGGTCTTGGTACCTGTCTTCGGGATCGCCGACGCCATCCCACTGCGTCACGAAGTAACCTTCGTGCTGGAAAGTGGACTGGTTGATGTTGCGGATGCGGTAGTTGCCGTTCATGCGGAAGGAAAGTCCTTCGACCCAAGGGGCTTTGACGAGGACGTGGCCTCCGATCTCATAGGAATTCCGCTTGTCGACATCATCTACGGTGCCGCTGAGGACTCCCCACAAAGGGTTCGTGCCGCCTCCGGGGTATTTCTCGACCTGGCCGTCGGGCCATTCGAACATGGCGTACGGGGACATGATGAGGGCGTCTTCGACAGAGTCGACGGTAAGGCCGGAGTAGTCGTTGAAGGAGACGTTGCCCCGGGCCCCGACCTGCAGCCAATCGGTGATGTCGGTCGTGAGCTTGATGTTGAAGACCATGCGCTTGTAGTCATCTCCGATCACAACGCCCTTTTGGTCGTTGTAGGTACCGGAAAGGAGGTAGTTGGTCTTTTTGGTGATGCCCGACACGGATGCGGAATAGGTCTGGAGCACGCCGGGGCGGGTGATATAGTCGATTGCGTCCGAAATCTTGCCGGCGTCGTAAGTGATCTTCTCGAAATCGGAGAGATAGGTTGCCGGATCGGCGTCCGGTACACCGGCGTGCTTCAGGCTGCGGAGGGTCTTATAATTATCCATGCTCATGAGCTTCGGCTTCATCGCGACATTTGAAAGCCCGACGGAGGAGCTGAAGTTGATGACCGGTTTTTCTGTCGTGCCACGCTTGGTGGTGATCATGATCACGCCGTTGGCAGCCTGGGATCCGTATGCAGCCAGAGAGGTCGCGTCCTTGAGGACGCTCATATCCTGGATGATGTTCGGGTCGATCTCGGTGAGGGAGCCGTTGAAAATAACTCCGTCAAGGACGATGAGGGGGGACGAAGTCCGCTCCGTGTAAGACTTGTTGTCGTGGTCATCCTTGAAGGCGCTGATGGATTTGACACCCCTGACGAGCACGGCGGGATCATCACCGGCCTTGGGACCGTAGCCCACATCGAGGCCTGTCATGGTGCCCTTGAGCGTCTTGACGGGGTTGGTCATCGCGACCTGGGAGACCGGGGCGTCGGCGACCTTGACGGTAGAGACGGATCCGGTAAAGTTTTTGCGCTGCACCGTGCCGTAGCCGATGACGACGACGTCGTTCAGCATGTTGACATCTTCATCCATGACAACATTGATCACAGCCTGGTTTCCCGGCTTGATATCCTTATCCAGGAAACCGAGGGAGGAGAAGTGAAGGGTGGAACCGGGAGTCACTACGAGGCTCCAGTTTCCGTTCTGATCTGTCACTGCGCCTGTGGTGGGGTTTTCAAGGAGGTAGACAGCGGCGCCGATGACCGGCTCTCCGTTTTTATCTACCACCGTTCCCTTCACCAGGTTCTGCGCCATGACACTTACAACGGTCCCTGTCAGGAAGACAGCAACCAATGCAAAGAAACGCAAGATTTTCATACGTGATATTAGTTAGATGTTGATTATGGGTTATCTTTGGTCAGGCCTTACACTTATACAAGTCAAAGTCCAGGGCCTTCAGGTCTTCCAGGAAGCAGGCATACCGGTCCTCGGGGAGCGTGGTCAGCGGATGCCGGCAAGGACCGAGGTCCAGACCGGCAGCCTTCATGAATGCCTTTCCGGCACCGTTCCCATATTTCCCAAGAAGGGTGATCAGGCGGTTGGTCTTATACTGGAATTCCGCCGCACGGGCGATATCCCCCTTCCGGAAAGCCTCCATCAGGGAGAGGTAGACCGGAGCGCTGTAGCCATAGGTGCTTCCGACGAAACCTTCCCCACCCAAGGCAAGGACGGAGAGCATCATTTCGTCGCGGCCGAAAAGGATGTCGTATTTGCGGTTCCCGTACTCCAGGCAGAGCTGGTAATCCATCAGGTCTTCAAACGTGTATTTGACGCCTGCGAAATTGGGAATCAAGCCGTCGACTTCCTTCAACAATTCAATGATGGGAAAGCAGACATGGGTCAGGACGGGGATGTGATAATAGAAGAAGGGCAGGCCGGGGGCGGCTGCCGCCACTTCAGCGAGCGTCAGGGCCAGCTCGTGGACGTTGGCCGCCTTCTGGTAATA
>CAMJHJ010000104.1 GCA_946405485.1 uncultured Bacteroidales bacterium
CCCAGCGACTTTGTCGCAAACTTTTCCTTATAAGGAGTGTGATTCTTCAAATAGGACCAGTTCCCGAATGCAGCGCGGAATCCCAGGTCGCGGATATACTCGCTCTCTGCAATCTGGTCCCGGCCCAGGCCGGTCTCCCAATCCCAGTCACCACGCAGTTTCGGGATACAAGTGCTGTCACTGAACGGCAAGGCCCAGGGGCACTCCGGGAAGAGGGTGGGATGTCCCGCATCCACGGCATACCACTGGACGGATGTGCCCATCGTGAGCATGTCAGCCTGCTCGGGAGCCCGAGGCTCTCCCGTCTCGGCCCGGCTTTCCCGCCCCATGCGCCAGTCGGCACCGGCCAGATAACCCAGTTCGGCATCGCCGGTGCAATCGGAAAACAAGTTTCCCCGGATTTCAACCTCATTGCCCGAAGATATGTCCCGGGCGATGACGCAACGGATCCGGGAACCCTTCTTCCGAACGGCGATCACCTGTTGGTTTAAGAAAAGGGTGATATTGGGCTCCGAAAGGATGAGATCCAGTTTCCGCCCGTCATCATAATTCTTGGCGGGACCGGCATTGTGGATTGTCTGTTCGGGGTGCGCCTTCAACTCTTCGATAATCTTCTTGCTGCGGGGAGAATCCGGATTCTCCCGGGCTTCCGTCCGGTTGTGATACCCGAAGCGTGCGATTTCGTCCATCAGGCTGCCAAGCTTTGGATAGGGTTCCTGGAAGATGCGGCCGGAAAGCCCGACGCGTATTTCTGAAGAATGGTTTCCGCCCAGCACCGGTCTGTCCTGAATCAAGGCGACTTTGCAGCCCAGACGGGCCGCCGTTATCGCGGCACAGCAGCCGGCGATCCCGCCGCCGACCACGACAAAGTCATAAGACCCTCCTTGGGAGGGACGGCGTTTTCCCGTCATCTTCCGTCGGAAAGCATCGGTTGCAACCGGGGCGGGCGCCTCCAGGGAAGGAGTCAGGAAAAGGGCGTCGCAGCGGCCATCGAACCCGGTCAGGTCATGAAGGGAAATACGATTCGATCCTTTAGACAGGGAAATAATCCCGCCATCTTGCCAGGCCCATTCAGCAGATTCAGTCCCGAACACGACGTCTGCCGCCTTCCCGTTGACGAGGACTTGAAAGCGGCCCGGACTTTCCGTCCTGCCCCAACTCCGGGTCCAATCCCGGGTCCGGACCCATAGACGGTACTGCCCGGGGTGGGAAACCTGGATATCCGTGTATGCGTCGGAGACCGGAACGCCCAGGCCATGGGCCAGCATATAAGGAGAACCCATCTGGGACACGGACCGGTTGTCATTGACCCATCCGCCACAGCGGTCGAAAGCCTCCGCTTCCAGAAATACCGGCTGGGCCGCCAATGAGAACGAAACGGCGAGCGCAAAGAGGGCAAAAAGGATTCGCAAGGATTTCATAGGCCTTTCGGGCTGCGCCCGCGTATTTCAAAAATGGAAAGAAGCAGGAACGGCACCCCTACTCCGGCAACCATCTCCCAGGTGCGCGCCCCGCCGGGACAGACCCGGGGGAACACGGCGAATTTGAGCAGGAGCAGCAGAGCCAGGGAAAAGAAGGTGGTCACCATCAGCGCATTACCGGTCTGGCGACGGGAGAAAAGCGACCAGAGGACAGGCATGTACAGCGGCGCACCCGTGAGGGCGGCCAGGCCGATGATGAAGTTGACCAGGCCTCCCATCCGCGGAATCAGCAGGGCGATCCCGATGATAAGGAGACCGAATACGAGGCTGGAAATGCGGGCGGTCCGCAGCAGGCCGCGGTCCGACGCATCCGGACGGACGCGCGCGACAATGTCTTGCGAAAAGACCGACGCCATCGCGTTCAGGATGCTGTTGATCGAACTGAGGGAAGCGAAGACCAGGCCGGCCACCATGACGCCAAGCAGGCCTCGGGGCAGGATCTGCCGGCACATCAGCAAGAAAGCATTTTCGGTTTCGACGCCGGACAGACCGCCGTTGACCAAGCGGCACACCAGCGCCGGCAACATCCACAGGATGGGACTGACCGCATACAGGATGGAGAACAGAAAGGCAGCCTTGCGTGCGTCTGCAGGTTGGCGTACCGCACCGTAACGCTGCACAAAGGACCAGCCTCCGCCCAGGTACACCAGGTTGTACAGGAAAAACGCCACGATGAACAGCCAGGGGAAACCTTCGCTGACCGGGGACAGGAACCCTTCGGGCGCATGGGCCAGGAAAGCGTCCAAGCCTCCCGCTTCCCGCAGGGACAGCGGAGCGGCGATGAGGACCACTGCCGTCAGGATGACGAACTGTATCACATCTGTCAGGACGACCGACCATAATCCACCGGTCGAGACATATAACATGCACAGCAACCCCAGCAGCACGACACCCAGGCGGGCGTCCACACCCCAGGAGAAGGACAGGATCCGCGCGACCGGGTATAGGAAAGCGGCGGCGGAAAAGAATGATACGAAGAAGAACAGCAACGTATAGGCCCGCTGGACCCGGACCCCGAAACGGTCGGAGAGGTATCCGGCCACCGTCGTCACGCCCATGGACCGCCAACGCGGCGCGATCAGCAGGGCGACGGCCAGTCCGGCCAGACACATGGTCTCTTGGATCGTGATAGCGACCAAACCGTCCCGGTACGCCACGGCACCCCACGCCACGAAAGTGCCGGCGGAGAAAAAGGAGATGAACAAAGAAAGCCCGCAAGCCACCCAAGGCAATTTCCCGTCTGCAGATACAAACATACGAACCCCTCCCTTGCGGCCGGCCAGCAACAGCGCGGCAGAAAGGATGATGACGGAAACGGAAAGGAAAGCTATCAGTTCAGTCATGAAAAGGAGTGGCGCTTTTTACAAATGTAGTATTTTCGGCGGCAGCAGCCGCACTTCTTAATTAAATAGAAACGGAAACGTTTCCGAAAACAAATTATTTTAATATCTTTGGAGTGTATGGCACGCAGACAAGTCACCATTAAAGATATCGCCAGGGAATTGGGCTTCGCCACTTCCACGGTTTCACGCGCCTTGAACAACAATTGGGAGGTCAGCCGTGAGACCCGGGATCTCGTTCTCCAAAAAGCCCGAGAGATGAACTACCACCCCAACGCCCAGGCCCGAGGTTTGGTGACCCAGCACAGCAAGTTGATCGGCATGGTCGTTCCGGAGCTCTTCAGATCGACCTTTTTCGCAAGGGTCGCCCATGGTATTCAGACAGTCCTGTTGCCTCAAGGGTATCAGTTGATCCTCACGCAGAGCAACGAATCCCCCGAAGAAGAACGCAAACTTCTCCAGATGTTGCGGAGCAACAACATGGACGGGATTATCGTCTGCACCGCGACTGACAGCGGATACAACCAGGACCTGTTCGAAGAGTTCGTCCGGGACGGGATCGCCCTCGTATTCATCTCCCGTGTATGCAATGCCGTCCGAGTCCCCAAAATCGTCGTAAATGATGCCCAGATGGCCTACCATATCGTCGACCACCTTTGTGAAGAAGGATGCCGGCGCATCGTCTATCTTGCCGGCCCGGAAGGGATTCCTTCATCCAGGAACAGGGAGAATGGGTATCGACAGGCGTTGGAGGCCCATGGCATCCCGTTTGACGAACGGCACATCATTCCTTCCGGTCTGTCCGTCCAGGATGGCGTCGAAGCCATGGATAAACTATTAGACGGCGCTTTTCGCCCGGATGGAGTATTCGCCTTCAACGACAATGTCGCCTTCGGAGCCATGAGAGTCTTGAAGGAAAAGGGAATCCGCATCCCGGAAGACATAGCCTTGGCCGGTTTTTCTGATTCCCTGGCATCCACCCTCGTAGAGCCCGGGCTGACTTCCGTAGCGCAGCCGTTGAACGAGATGGGAACCCAGGCCGCAGCCTGCCTGCTGCGTCAATTGGAGGGATTCGAACCTGCGGATACGACCATCATGCTCGAAGGGAAACTTGTCATCCGCCAGTCCAGCCTGCATAAACATTCACGCTCAGAAATATGAAAAGGATTCTGTTTTCCACATTATGCGTACTCCTGCTCGCAGCGGGATCCGCGTCAGCCTATGTGGAGCGCAACATGCTCCGCAACCAGGCAGATGAAGCCAAATTGAAGACGGTTCTCGTACCGGACCAGAAATGGGTTCCCTTCCCCGCATACAACGACCGTGCGGGCTGGGACAAGGTTATGGGCAGCTGGAAAGAAACCTTCATCGAAAGAGGTGAGAAGGCCCTCGATTACCGCTGGCAGGTCGTCACGGCCACCGACTACCTCACACACAACCGCGGTCAGTCACAGGGCAAGGCAGACGCCCATATCGGCGCCAACCTCATGGCCATCATAGACCTGTTCTTTGCGGAGCTGGCGACAGGACAGGGGCGATACATGGACCAGTTGATGGACGGGACCTTCGCCATGTGCGAGGTCACTTCCTGGGTCCGTTCCCACCATCTGAGCCACCAGAAGAGTCATCGGTACTTCCCCGAATACGATGACAACGCCATCGATCTGGTGGCCGGAGATGTCGGCGCCGTCATGGCCTGGGTCTATTACTACTTCCACGAGGAATTCGACAAGATCGAGCCGGAAATCAGCCGCCGCCTCCTGCATGAATTGGACAAGCGGATCATGACCCCCTACCTCAACGATACCCACTACGGATGGAAGGGAGACCGTTTTGATCCGGAAAAGAACCATCTCAACAACTGGACGCCCTGGTGCAGCATCAACTGCCTGCAGGTGTTCGCCCTTTGCGAAAAAGACCTTGACCGCTTTGCCAAGGCCGCTTACATGTCGATGGAATCAGTGGACAAGTACCTCAACAACATCGAGGGCGACGGCTGCTGCGATGAAGGTCCCACCTACTGGTACCAGGGCCCGGCCAAGAACTTCGAATACCTTGAGTTCCTGAAATGGGTGACAGGCGGCAAGGTCGATGCCCTCGGCAACCCGATGATCCGGCGGATGGGCGAATACATCACCACCTCCACCATCGGCAACGGATGGGTGGTCAACTTCTCCGACGCATCTGCCAAGGGAGCGGACAATGCGCTGATCATCTACAATTACGGCAAGGGCGTGGACAGCCCGCTGATGAAGCATTATGCGGCATACGCGCTCAAGGGAGGACCGGCTCCGGTCATGCGGGACCGCTTCATCATCCGTATGTTCTATTCCCTCCTGGTCAAGGACGAGCTCGAAAAGGAAACGCCCGAACTGGTCTTCGAGCCCTACACCTGGTATCCCGAGACCCAGATCTGCTACATGCGGGAGAAGGACGGTTTCTTCGTAGCATCCAAAGGCGGCCACAACGCCCAGAGCCACAACCACAACGACATCGGCACGGTCTCCCTCTATTACAAGGCCATTCCCTTCCTCATTGATGCAGGAGTAGGCACTTATATCACCAAGACCTTCAGTTCGCACCGCTATGAGATCTGGTCCATGCAGGCCAACTACCACAACGTCCCGATGCTCAACGGCATCCCGGAGAAAGAAGGAAGGCAATACGCCAGCCGGCAGGCGACATTCGACCCGAAGACGATGACCTTCGCGGTCGATTTCGCGGGGACCTATCCGGCAGAAGCCTGTGTAAAGAGCATGCTCCGGAAAGTCTCCCTGAAGAACGGGAAAGTGACCATCAAGGACAGTTACTCGCTCTCTGAGTCCAGGCAAGCCGCCGATTTCAACTGGCTGACCTGGGGCGACGTGGACATTGAAACGCCGGGCAAGGTCAGCATCACGGTCCAAGGCGAGACGGTGACGCTCAACTACGACGGGAAGAAACTGGAGCCGGTCCTGGAGACCATCGTCCAAGATGATCCACCGCTGAAGAGGGTCTGGGGCGACAAGATATACCGCGTCACCCTGCGCGAACGCAAGCCAGCAGTCAAGGGCAACTATACCTTTACCCTGGTTCCAGGAAAATAGTCTCTTTACAGATCAACATACTCTCCCCGGGCATGACGTTCGGAGAGTTGGGACTCATACAGGGATTCCGGCGTGACATGGATTCCCGGTGAGGTCCAGATACCGTCGGGGCGTGTACCGAGCTGGTCACTGTAGCTACGGGCCGCCCTGACTTTCTCGCCGACGCAGCCGATGGCCCAGTTCTGTCCGGTCACCCAAGGGCTCTGGATGCAGATGCGGGTGGCTTCGCAGTTGTAGCAGACGATATTCACGCCGACCCAGCCGTGACCCGTGCCATAACCGGCCCGGTCCTGGACATTCAACGGGCCATCCGTCCTCAGATTGTCATAGAGGATACCGGTAGTCCAGCGCTGATGGGGACCGGCGTCAGAACGACTGTGGGTCGAGGTGCAGCGCAGGAACACATTGGGACCGGGAACCCGTGCGCCACAGACATACTGATGACGGTCGTCGTCACATTGGCAATCCCGGATCAGGCATAACTGGGACGAGCTGAAATGGAAGGCATAGCGCCGGCTGCCCGTCACCTGAGAGACGGGCGAAAGGGAGATACAGTCGCTGACCGTTATATTCTTGGCTCCGAGCCCCAGATCGACGGCGCTGAGACCGAAATGCTTCGTCGTGACACTCCGGATCCAGCTATGTTCCGTATTCCTGACCGTGATTCCGCACCACGCGTGATCTTCATCCGTGTAGTCGCTGCCGCTCCGGACGCTCTCGTCATAGCGCGTATCGAGCGTCAGGAACTCGACGCCACACTCGCTGATCCGCTCCCAACTTCCTTTGCACAAGGCGCCTTCCCCATAGGCGACTTCTCCGCCGATGCACATTACGATCGGATTGTCCAGCCAGATCTTTTGGCCTTCGATAGCCATGATCTTCCGCTCCCAAAACATATTATAGCCGGAAGGAGTCCAGTCTGAAGTCCCCGGATAATGGGCGGCAAGTTCCCGCATATGCAGGGCATCCAGCCAGGCTTCCGTCGCAGGGCGGAAGACCCATACCCGCTCTCCGACCGAGAACTTCCCGGGATCCCGGACCGGAACCCATCGCTGTCCGACCGGCACATAGCGGGCAATGATCGGGCTGCTGGCATTCGTCTTCAAGGAGCCGTTTCCGTTCAGCTCGATCAAGGAAGTGATCTGTGTCCGGGCCGTAGCGTACAAGACCGTCCCTTCTCCCTCCCCTCGCAGGACGACGCCGCTGCGGTTGATCTTGAGAGTGTTGGAGAGATAATAGGTGCCGGCCTTGAGCAGGATCGCGCCAGGCGTTTCCACACTGTTGACCGCATCCTGAAGCATCGGAAGGGCATCGCTCCCATCCACCGGCGCGGTCAGCGTCATCCGCACCGGGACATCGGGAACCGCTTTGTCGCCCCAATGGTAACCGACCCGGCTGAAATCGGGGATATCATCCGGAAGGATTTCCTGGAACGGATTGGAAGCGGTATCGCCCGGAGTCGTGTCATAGTGCAGAACCAGCTGCTGGATACATACGACGCCTGCCGCGCCGAGCTGGAACTTGTAAGCTGTCTCCTTTTCTGTTCCGGACAGGTACCAAGTATATTCGGCGCCCACGGAGTCGAACACCGTCGGGATGGCGCCACCCCCCAGAACCGGCTGCCCGTCATGGCGCACGATAGAGACGTTCTGGCTGGCCGTCGATCCCGTCACCCAGCGCACATTCCTGAGATACAAACCCTTGATAGCCGGCAACAGGATATAGTCTCCGGCCGCCCCGCCTAGTTTCAGGCCCTGATGAGCTCCGGAATTTCTGACGACACCGGTCGTAGCGAAAACTTCAAACGAATAGCCGCCTTTAAAAGCCGGCAGCACATAAGCCTGCTTCTGACGCGGGAAAGAGGGATTCGAAACGGTCGAGGAGATATCCGAGACAGGCGGTGACACAAAAGGCCACTGGAAACTGGAACTCTCCGGGGTCTCCAGGAAGACAAGGGCGATATCCAGCGCCTGGACCGGACCGGGAGGATCGGGTTGGGTGACCTCCGGATCGGGATCCGGGGCCGGGTTCGGATCCGGACCTATGTCCTTCGGGCCGCAGGTTGCGGCCAAAAGGCACAGGAGAATGGACAAAAACAGGATACGTTTCATCGGGTATGCCTATGTCGGCACGCCTATTCCACCTTGAAGGAGTCTTTCAGCGAGACCGTCTTGTTGAAGACCGGGTGCTCCGGCGTGGAGTCGGGATCCTTGAAGAAATAGCCCACGCGCTCGAACTGCACGGCGATACCGCTCTTGTCCTCCAGCAGCGCCGGCTCGGCGTATCCCTTCGAGACGACCAGGGACTCGGGATTGAGGAAATCCTTATAGTCCTTGTCTTCAGGCACCTGGCTCATGTCAGCCAG
>CAMJHJ010000105.1 GCA_946405485.1 uncultured Bacteroidales bacterium
TATCCCTTCAATGCCGCGAAGGCGGCATCCGCCTTGGCCGGAGTACCGAAAGCCTCGAGCAGCTCCTCGGCAGGCGCCTTGTTGATGATGCCGGGCGCGGAGAACTTGGCCTCCGGCGGATTCTCCACATAACCCAACACGAAGATCAACTCTTCGCTTTTGCCAGCTTCCAGCGTCAGGTCGAAACGGTGCGAGGCGACCGGGCTCCAGCCATGGGCAACCGAGTTGCCGGATGTGCCGGCGAACACCTGCTGAGGGGTGTCGAAACCATTATAAGGCCCCAGGAAGGTTTCCCGGTCGGTATCGAAACCGCCGAAGGGACGGTTGGCGCCGAAGAAGGCATAATGGTCCCGGCGTTCGCGATATTCAGTCTTGTGGTAAAGGATGCGGTCTCCGACTTCGACTTCACCGGTGGATAGATTCCGCTGGAAATTCTCCATGTCGGTGGAGGCGTTCCAGAGGCACCATTCCACGAAAGACCACAACTGCACGCGCTTCACCGCGGCGCCGGTATTGGTCAGGCGCACCCGGTGCACCTCGCAGCGGCCTCCTTGCGGCACGAAGAAAAGCACTTCACAGCGCAGGCCGCCTTTCTCGCCGATGATACGGGTATAACCCATCCCATGCCGGCATTCATAACGGTCCAAAGGCGTCTTGCAAGGCTTCCAGCCGGGATTCCAGACGCTGTCTCCGTCCTTGATGTAATAATAGCGTCCCCCGCTGTCCATCGGCACGCCGTTGTAACGGTAGCGCAGGATACGGCGGAATTTGGCGTCCTTGCAGAAGCAATAGCCGCCGGCTGTATTGGAAACCAGGGAAAAGAAATCTTCGCAGCCCAGATAGTTGATCCAGGGCCAAGGAGTTGCGGGATCGGTAATTACGAATTCCCGTACGTCGTCATCGAAATAACCGTACTGTTTCATCTGTTATTCTTGGATCCAGGCTTGCACTTCCCTGCCCCAGGGCTTGACGACCGCTTCTTCCCAAGGACCTTCCGAAGAAGCTTCCTTGGTCAGCATCGAGCAAGTCTCGACTTTATCCGAAATACTCCAGGTCAGCATCGAGATACCCCGTGCCGTCGCCCAGTCGCTCCAGGCCTTCCAGGATTCTGCATCCACCGGCCCGTCGCCGGTCGCCTCGCAGGCGGCACACTCCGATATGAAAACCGGAATGCCCGCGGCCAGGGCCGCATCGCAGCGCTCCCGCAGATACTCCTTGTGCGTGGCCGCATAGAAATGGACCGTATACATCAGGTTGTCGTATCCCGTCACGGGATCCTCCGGGACAAGGTGGATGTCCTGGTCCCAGTGCGGACAGCCCATCAGGATCAGGGGATGCACCGTGGAGATGCTGTCAATCAAGGCGCAGAGCTCCTCTGCGTAGGCTTTCAGGTCCGCCCAACTGTCCTCCACCGGCTCGTTGTAGAGCTCGTAGATCACATTGGGACAATCCGCATAGCGGGTCGCAACCGTCGTGAAGAATTCCTTCGCCTCTTCCTTGTGCAGGACATGCGAATGCCAGTCCACGACGACATAGCAGCCGCTGGCGATGGCGCCGTCCACGACCCCGTACAGGCAGTCCAGCGCAAAGCCGGGCTCACCCATGTAACCTCCATGGATACCGGGATTGTCCGCTTTGGCATGGTCGTCGGCGCCGATGGCGGCCCGGACGATCCGCACGCCCCAGTCCTCCGCCAGCGTCTTGACTGCATCCGCGTTGTAGAAACGGGGCCAGATGTTGTGCCAGCCAAAACTGACTCCCCGGAAGACGACCGGGACTTCGGTCTCCCGCTCTTTGAGCGTCGTGCCGTCCACATAAAGGCCGGCCAGGGGCTCCGGTTCAGGAGTGGCAGCCTTGTCGGTGCCCTTGAAGAGCACGAAAGCCAATTCCAGCAGCATGAGTATGCCCAACACCGCAAGCACGCCCCGCATCACGGCCGGAAGGCCCTTGAAGAGGGATTTCGCATCGGCGGACGACTGCGGGGCCGGCGATGGGTTGAGGGGAGCCTTCCCCGACAGGGTTCTTTCCGGCTCCCCGATGCCCGCGCCGGACCGCTCCAAGTCCGCCGCTGCCGAATCTTCTTCGCCCGTCAAGCCGCGCTTGACCGCCAGTTCCTCCTGGATCCGGTCCATGCGCTTGCGCGTCAGGGGATAGAAAAACACGATGACCACGGCCAGCGCGGCCACGGCGGCCGGAACCCAGCTCATCAGGATCTTCAGCCCCTGGATGGCTTCGGGTGTCTGCACGGCGCCGGCGGCCGTATTGTAGCCGAACGCCTGCAGGATCCACATCACGGCTGCGCCGCCGAACGCGCCTCCGAACTTCTGCGCCATCGAGGCGGAGGAGAAGATCAGACCGGTGGAAGCGGTCCCGTCACGGTTCTCTGCGAAGTCGCTGACATCCGCGTACATGCTCCACACGAGCGGAGAAATCACGCCCGTAAAGATACTGATGACGACCTGCAGGACCAGCATCCACCAGTAGCCGCTGCCGGACACCGGGATGTAGAAGAACAGGATGCTCAGGACGATGA
Source organism: uncultured Bacteroidales bacterium (assembly GCA_946405485.1). The sequence continues at coordinate 2,534 of CAMJHJ010000105.1, forward strand.
GGGCTGCGAAAGACAGCATGTAGGTGGTCTTCTTTCCCAGCTTGGCGGAGAGCGGCACGGCCAGGGCCACGCCGATCATGTTGCATACCTCTCCGATGGAGAGGAACAGTCCCGCATAGAAAAGGAAACTCAGGCTGCCCAGCTGGAGATGGACATTCTGCCCGATTACATCGTTGAAGAAATAAGCGACGGTGCTACCCCGGACCGTATTGAAGAGGTTGGAGCAAAGCGCGGCTCCGATCAGGATCCACCAGGGCGCATTCTTGAGCAAGAGTTTCAAGTCGCTGCCCACCGAAACGGTGCTGACGGTATGGAGTTTCTCCCGCGTCATCCCGAAACAAAGCAGGAAGAGCAGCAGGCAGACCGTGGCGATCACCCACATCGCATGCGCCCAGCCACCCGTCGTACCATAACCGCCGAGGGCGTTGCACAGGGGTTCCCAGCAGAAAAGCGCGATGAAACTGCCGCCATACGCGAAGAACATGCGGTAGGAACTGAGGACCGTCTTGGTGTCCGAATCATCGGTCATCACGCCCAGCATCGCCCCATAGGGCACGTTGATGCCGGTATAGACCGTCATCATCAGGATATAGGTCACATAGGCCCAGACCAGCTTCATCGTCGGGCTGGCGTCCGGCGTCGTGAAGAGCAGGATGCCGCTCAGGGCGAAAGGCAGCGCCATCAGCAGCAGGTAGGGGCGGTACTTGCCCCAGCGCGTGCGGGTGCGGTCCGCCAGGATGCCCATCATCGGGTCGCTGACGGCGTCCCAGATACGGGTTACGACCAGCAGGAGGGCCACCTGGTCCAGGCGCAGGCCGAAAATATTGCTATAAAAGAAGGGGAGGTAATAGGAGAATATCTTCCAGAACATCGAGGATGACATATCCCCGAAGCCGTATCCTACTTTTTCCGCAAAGGAGGTCCGGATCTTTCCCATATCACTGGTTGTTGAGATTCTTGTCGATCAGACGGTTCAGCGCTTCGACGGAGAGGCTGGTCCGCAGACCGTCCGGCTCCGTATGCAGGCAATAATCCACGAGCCGGTCCAGGCTGGAGACGGCCACGTGCAGGCGGGTGTCACTGGAAGCATAATAAATGTAGACGGTACCGTCCTCATCTGCGATCCAGCCGTTGGAGAAAAGGACATTCATCACATCCCCGACATATTCTTCACCTTCCGGCGCCATGAAGAATCCCGCAGGTTCCGCAATCACGCGGGACGGGTCGTCCAAGGCGGTCATATACAGATACAGGACATAACGGAGGCCGCTCGCGCAACCCCGCACGCCGTGTGCCAGATGCAGCCAGCCCCGGTCCGTCTTGATTGGCGCCGGACCTTCCCCGTTCTTACATTCCTTGATGGTATGATAGTGGCGGGCGTTGATGATTATCTCTTCCGTCACGACCGCATGCTCCATCGAATCCACCAGAGCCCAACCGATGCCGCCGCCGTTCCCGGCGTCGATGAAACCATCCTGCGGACGTGTATAAAGGGCATATTTCCCTTCCACGAACTCGGGATGCAAGACCACATTCCGCTGCTGGTTCTTGGACTGGAGGTCGGGAAGGCGCTCCCAGTTCACGAGGTCCTTCGTCCGGGCGATGCCCGCTGCGGCGACAGCGGAAGAGAGGTCTCCCGGAGCAGCCGCCGGATCTTTCCGCTCCACGCAGAACAGGCCATAGATCCAGCCGTCCTCATGAGCCGTCAGACGCATGTCATACACATTCGTCGCAGGCTCGCCCCATTCCGGCATCGTAACCGGCCGGTCCCAAAAATGGAAATTGTCCACCCCGTTCGGGCTCTCCGCAACTGCGAAGAAACTCTTCCGGTCAGCCCCTTCCACACGCACCATCAGCACATATTTCCCATTCCACTTGATGGCACCGGCATTCAAGGTCGCATGGATGCCGAAACGCTCCATCAGGTAGGGATTCGTCTGCTCATCCAAGTCATAGCGCCAGAACAAAGGGGCATGTTCCGCCGTCAGGATGGGATATTTATAACGCTCGTAGACGCCGTTCCCCTCCAGGGGTTCGTTCGGACGCGCAATCAATTGCTCGTGGTTCCAGGTCAGGTCGACCAGTCTTTCGTTGAATGTCATAGGCCTAAAGATTCAATAACACGATATCTTCTTTCTCGCTGAATGCCTTGAAATCAGCGGCATGCTCAAACCCTTCCCAGGGAGCATAAAAGTGAGTAGGCTTATCGCAGGCGTTGCGCCAAGTCAACACATAGGCGATCGGACGGTCCTGGATCGTCGGATACAGGGCCTCCGTCCACCAATGAGGGTCGGGAAGGCCTTCGAAACCGGTTTCCGACAGGCAGATGAGTTTGCCGTGCTCCTCTCCCAGGCGGGTCAGGTAAGCCAGGGCGCTGCCGACCTGCTCCTTATAACGGGCTACGGCAGCCTCGATGCCGTCTTCGCCCAGGTAGGTGTAGCAGTCGAGGCCCATCAGGTCCACGACGTCGTCGCCGGGCCAGCGCTCCATGTACATCGCCTCGTCGGACTCCCGTCCGGGCGAATAGCACCAGACGATGTTGTCCATCCCGCGCTCTACGGCCAGGTAGTCATGGGTCATGCGGAACAGGGCAACATATTCTTCCACCGTGCAGTGGTCGCGGCCCCACCAGAACCAGCTGCCGGTGTGCTCGTGCCAGGGACGGAAGATGAAGGGAATGCGCTTCCCGTCGGCGTTGCGCAGCGTGTCGAAGAAGTCTCCCACCGCCTGCAGCCAGGACTGGAACTTTGCCTCGCATTCCCCGCCCGGGAGCACCGAAGCGACGGCCCGGCCGGCCGGCATCCCCCAGGCGTCTTCGCCGGTCAGGGGATTCCAGGGGTGCCAGGAGAAGGTGACGATGCCTCCGCGGGCGACATGGGTCAGCGCGGCGCGGCGCATCAGTTCGAAGGGGACCTGGTCCAGGTTGGCGGTCCGGCCCAGTTCGAGGGCACCGAGGTCGAAACCGACCACGGCGGGAAAACAACCGGAGACATCCCGGACATCGGAACGCTCCAGCGGATCACCCGCAACATCCTCCACTTTCCAGGCATGGCCATAAGAAAGGTCATCCTGGTGACCGTAAAGGATCTTACCCTCGGCGACGGACGCCTGCAGGCGGTCCAGCAACTGCTGGCGGGGGGAAGCCGTCGGGCCCCCGTCCCCACAGGAAGCGAGGACGAGGACTGCGGCGGCAGTTAGTACAGGTTTCAGTACGTATCTCATATTCAGAATTTCGGTGCGCTGTCGTAAACGGATTGGAGCGTATAATTCTTGTCGGTGGAGGTCATCGCCTTGACCATCAGGTCGATGACGGTCTTGCTGTTGCCGATGTAGCCACCGGTCCCGTGGTCGATATAGCCGTGCTGCTCCTTGCCGGCACCGCTGGCCCCGTTGTCCCAGAGGAAGGCGGGCAAGCCATACACCTTGGCGGCCTTGACGACATACTCCATGTAATAGAGATAGAAGGCCCAGGCCCGTGCGTCTGACTGGGCGCGCATCGAGCAGCCGAACTCACCGACATAGACGGGAATGTCCTTGTCCACATATTTCTGGAACAGGTTGCCGAAGACATCCTTGACATGGTCCTCGTCACCCCCGTTGGATTTCTTGCCCGCGGCGCCGGTGTGCCCCCAGTCGGACCACTGCTCATCCCCGATCGTATAGTCGGAAGGATCGTAGAAGTGGACGGAGAGCATCAGCTTTCCGGCGGGGTCGGCGGGCATTTTCGCATACTGCTCGAACGAAGGGTTGGCCGCATAGGTCGGCACGCCCAGCCAGCGCGTGGCATTGTTGCCGCCCGTGGCGCGGACCGCATCCACGAAGACCTGATTCCACTCGTTCAGGATGTTGCACTGCTTGGTGGGGTCGGCGCGGAAATCGGCGCTCCAGCCCCATCCGCCATCATTGATTTCATTGAAGCCTTCAAAGATTAGCCAGTCGCCCTTGTCTTTGAACTTCTCGGCGATCTGGGTCCAGACAGCCCGGATTTCCGCTTTGATGGCTGCATTGACCTCCGCATTCTTGGAGGCGCCGAGAATATCTTGCCACCGGGTATCGATATCTACTCCGTTCTCGATGATGTTATGATGGTTCTCGTCGTGATGGGTGTTGATGATCACATTCAGGCCTGCCTGTTCGGCATAGCCCACAAGTTCGTATACCCGGGAGAGCCAGGTCTCGTCAATCTTGTAATCCGGTGCCTCCCCGATCATCTTGAGCCAGGTGACGGGAATCCGGACCGAACTGAATCCGGCCGCCTTCACCCCGTTGAAAGTCGCCTGAGTGGCCAGCACGCCCGTCCAACAAGTCTCATCGGGATAGAGGAATTTATCACCTGCCCAGGTCCCGTTGTAAAAGGCATCCATCTGGTTGCCGATGTTCCAGCCAAGGCCCAGTTTCCCTGCCATCTGCCAGGCCCGGTTGGTGCCGGGCGTCGGATCCGGAACGACGGTCTTTCCTTCCTGCGTGATCGTAAAGCTCACGTCCGAGGCGCCCGTGGCACTCACGGTAACGGTCGCCGTACGTGACTCGTAAGAATCATTGACAGCCACGGTCAGCCCGACACTGATCTTGTAGTCCTTGAAGGTACCATCCTTATAACTGACCCAAGCCGGCAGGCCCGTCAGTTTCGGACGTGCGGGCGCCGTAATGTCCAGGGACAGGGTCTCCCCTGCCTGGGCAACGGAGAATGCACTTTTGCTCAGGCTGATCGCCGTCGGTGCGGAAGGCGTGTCGGGCGTGGGGTTGTCCGGAGTCGGTTTCTCTCCGCACGAGAGGATGGCCAGCAGCGTGGCCGAAAGCAGTAAGAAGCGTTTCATTTCAGGGAAGGCATGTTTTCGCGGTTATAGACGGCCGCGTCCGTCATTACTTTCTTCCAGTATTCGAGAGTGTTGAGATTCCAGTCAGGAGGTGTGAGAATGATATTTCCGGCAGAATCGGAAGTATTCCAGACCATGAACCAGGACCAGGGGTTCCCGGCCGCTATATTGGAGGCGGGATCCGGAATGTTGCCGCATTCGCTGACGGTCAGGATCTTCTTTCCTCCGGTCACCTCCTGCAGGAAATCAAACTGGGTTCCTTTCACTCCCGTATTATTCTCATAAATATCGACGCCGACAATATCGACTTTGTCATCGCCCGGATACCATTCTTTCGCGGCCGCTTCGAATCCGGGGACCACATCCACGGTCCACACCCAAAGCAGGTTATTCAAGCCGTGGTGCTTCTCCAGCCGGTCCCGAAGGATATTCCACAGCGCCTTGCACGGCTCTGCGCCATAACGGCCCCACCAGAACCAGGCCCCGCCGGCAGGATTGTATTTCGTATAATTCCCGGCGGCCTCATGCAAGGGACGGAACAAGACGGGAATACCCGCTTCCTGCAATTGCTTGAAGGTCCCCGCAATCTCATCGATGTCAGCCAAGATGCACTCATGCTGCCAGGTCCCTTCTTTCACGGCTTCCCGGATATCAAACGGGGTCGTACCACTGTTCCCGGAAATATAGAAGGCATAGCCGTCCGTGCCTCCTCCCCGATATACCTCCTCACTTTCCGGCACATTCCAGTGCCACATGTAAGAGATGACGCCGTTCGCATTCCAATGCTCTTTCTGCGCTGAGATATCGGTGTAATCCTGCCTCCAGCTCCA
>CAMJHJ010000106.1 GCA_946405485.1 uncultured Bacteroidales bacterium
CTGAAATCCAGATGGAACAATCCGTGGCAGGCCAGGACCAGCAGGGAGACCAGCAAACCACCTGAGACGGGCGCAGGGATGCAGTAGCGTTTCAGGAAGGGGATGCTTCTCGTGAAGAAGAATCCCAGCAAAAGCGCCACGACGCCGACTCCGGCCGTCTGGAACAGGTCAAAAGATAACTGATGCGGCATGGATCAGATACGGATGTGGAAACAAAGATACGATTTTTTCCGTCAGGATTTTTGCTTATCTTGCAGTATCATCCTTATTACGCTTATGAAACGTTTCCTGCTCCCTTTTTTCCTGCTTTGCCTTTTGTTTGGCTGCAGTCGGGTGAGTGTGCCTTTCGACCCGGCGGAGGCTGCCGTCATCAATGAGGACTGTGACCTGATGGCGCATTGCTCCTGTTTCGTGCCCGGTGGCGCGGGGACAATATATTTCGCATATTACCGGGATTCGACGCAAATCCTGGAGAATCCGGGCAAGACGACGATTACGCCGGTCCTGGCGAAGGCGACGGGGCTGCGGGAAGGGCGTCCGGGCGAGGGGCTTTCCGTTTCGTTCGAATCCGTCGTGCACCAGGAGATCATCCATACGGGGGAGACCGTGGGTTCGTTTACCCAGAGTCCTGTGCGGGCACCGTACGACCCCAATCTTTTGCTGCTGGGGGATACGCTGATGGTGTATTTCGTCGGCTGCGTCGACGGGATCGTGACGACCTGCGTGCGGCGTTACGACATCCGGTCGGATTGTTTCGCGGGAGGGGTGGAAGTTTGCACGCTTTCGTATGACGGCAAGACGGTACCCTTCGATACGCGGAGCGTTTTCGGCTTGTACGAGGAACGGGGAATCGCCGCAACCTATAACAATGATTTGCTGATGTCCGGGGCTTTCGTTCCGTACAAAGGGGAATGGTATTGCGCGGTCGGCACGGCTTTCCAGCCCCGGTCCTGCCCGGTGGTTGTCAAGACCTTGGACGGGGTGCATTTCGACGCTGTGATGGTCTGTCCGGAGTTCCTGTACGGCTGCGCCGAGGCATCGGTGGCGGTTTGGAAGGATGATTTCTATGTGGTGATGCGCAACAGCGGGGTGGAGCGCGGGGGCCGGGGATGCTATGTGGCGCGTTACGATGGTTCCGGCCGCTGCCTCGCCGGTCCGGTGTACCTGTCGGAAGCGCAGTCCAAGCCGGCGATTGCTCTGCACAAGGGACGTATGTACCTGTTTTACAATGCGAATCCTTTCCTGCAGACAGACTGGGGCCTGGTGTCCCGAAGCCGCTTGCGGATCTCCGAGATCGACCGGAATTGCCGGATCCTGCGGAGTTGGGACATCACGGACCCGTACGGCATCCATTACCCGTACATCCAGGAAATGGACGGCCGGCTCTGGATGTCTTTTACCGAAGACCGCAAGCAACTGGACATCGCCCAGACCCGCACCAACATCTCCTTCACGCCCGTCCGCTTGCCCTGATTCGGCAAAGTCGAAATAGTTTCGTATCTTTGCCGGCGCTATGAAAATCCTTTTCGTCGTCAACAATTTCTACGCCTCCGGTAACGGTCTTTCTGCCTCCGCCCGGCGTACTGTCAAATATCTCCGTGAAGCGGGAGAAGAGGTCCGGGTCCTTTCCGGCCGTAACCATGAAGCCGAAGAACCTCAGCCGGATTATGTCCTGGGCGATTTCCATGTCCCGGTCTTTGACGGCTTGGTCCAGTCTCATGGTTACAAGTTTGCCAAGACAGACATATCCTTGATCGAAGAGGCTGTCAAGTGGGCGGACGTCGTCCATCTTGAAGAGCCGTTCATTATCCAGATGGCCACGGCCCGTATCGCCAAGCGTCTGGGCGTCCCTTGCACGGGTACCTACCATCTGCATCCTGAGAACCTGTTTTGCTCAATCAATCTGGGCGACTGGAAATTCCTGAACTACAATATGCTCCGCGCCTGGCGCGATTTCGTGTTCGATTATTGCACGGATATCCAGTGTCCGACGGAAAATGTTTTAGAGAGACTGCAGAAATTCGGTTTCAAGTCCCGCCTGCACCTGATCTCGAACGGCATCATTCCGGATATCAGCCTTCGTCCGAAAGAGGAAAACCGGGATCCTTCCCGGCCTTTCCTGATTGCCTGTATCGGCCGCCTCGCTGTCGAAAAGGACCAGCCGACACTGTTGGAGGCGATGCGCTATTCGAAATATGCCCGACGCATCCAGCTGTTTTTCGCCGGTCGCGGCCCGGAAGCGGATGCAGTCAAGGAAAAGGCGCACGCCCTTTACGAAGAGGGGATCGTCGCCTATGATCCGATCTTCGAGTTCCGGGACCGGGCGGGGTTGCGCAAGCTTGCGGCCGAAGCTGACCTGTACATCCATTGCGCGACCGTCGAGGTCGAGGGTCTGTCCGCGTTGGAGGCTCTGCAGCAGGGCGTCGTCCCCATTATCGCCGAGGGTGAGCTGACGGCCACCTCCCAGTTTGCGCTGGACGAGCGCAGTCTCTTCCCGACCAAGGATGCGAAGGCGCTTGCCGAATGTATCGACTACTGGCTGGACCATCCTGAGGAGCGTTACGAGATGGGCTGGCGCTATGCCGAGTCCACCGAGGAATACGACATCAACAAGTCCATCTCCGCCCTGATCGACATGTTCCATCAGGCCGTCGGCGAGACAGCCTGATTATTTCAGTTCGAATTCTGCAGAGGCGCGGATGTCGGCGCTGGAGGAACCGATCAGGACCTGGAAGGTTCCGGGCTCGGCGACCCAGCAGTGCTTTTCGGCGTCGAACCAGCTGAGAGCGGCACGGTCCAGGGTGAAACTGACCGTCCGGGTCTCGCCGGGCTGAAGGAAGACTTTCTGGAAGCCTTTGAGTTCCTTGGCGGGACGGTCCACGGAGGCCTCAGGGTCCGCCACATAGAGCTGGACAACTTCTGCGCCAGCCACATTGCCGGTGTTCTTTACTTTCACGCTGACGGTTTGCACGGCTTTCCCGGAGCCGGTCGCTTCGGTGACGGCCGTAGTTCCCGCGCCCTTCACGACCGCTTTGGCCACTTTCGCATCCGAATAGTCGAAGGTGGTGTAGCTCAAGCCGTAGCCGAAGGGGAACTGGACCGGAATCTCCTTGGTGTCATACCAGCGGTAGCCGATGTAGATACCCTCGTCGTAGTATTCTTCCCAATAGGGTTTTCCTTCCACCCGGATGCCCGGGTACTGGCGCTCGGTCTGGATTGGGCCGTCTTCCAGGCGGCACGGGATGGTGAACGGAAGTTTGCCGGAAGGATTGACGGCGCCTGTCAGCACGTCCACCAGGGCATGGCCGGATTCGGTGCCGCCATACCAGCCTTGTACGATGGCCCCGGCCACATCTGCCCAAGGCATCGCGACCGGCGAACCGGAAATGTTGACGACCACGAGGGGCTTGCCGGTCCCGGCCAGCGCACGGATGACGTCCTCCTGCCCGTATGGCAGTTCGATCTGGGTGCGGTCCGTACCTTCGTTATCCTGGTTGGCGCCTTTGTTGAGGCCGCCGATAAACAGGACCAGGTCCGCGTCTTCGGCAGCGGCCACGGCATCGGCGATCAGGGTCTGGGCATCCCGGCTTTCCGACAGGTCCTGTCCGGTATCCACGCGGTCAAAGGAGGTAGATGTATCTCCGACATAACCCCGTTCCCACTGGATGCGTACCTTACCGTCGAAATACTCGTGCAGGGCCTGCAGCGGAATGACTTCATATTTGGTCTTGAGGTTGGAACTGCCTCCGCCGACGGTCTGCATCTTGAAGGCGTTTTCGCCGACCACCAGCAACTTCCCGCCCTCCGCGATATGCAGGGGAAGGGTGCCGTCGTTCTTGAGCAGCACGGTGCTTTCAGCCGCGATCTTGCGCGCTGCGGCATAATGCTCCGGCGAGGTGAAACTGCCATAGTGCACTTCGGGACTCATCCCGGTGCGGAAAATGGTGCGCAGGATGCGCCGGGCCTTGTCGTCCAGGCCTTCGACCGTGGCCCTTCCGTCACGGAGGCGCTCCAGGTAGGGGTTGGCCAGGTGGTAGTAGTCATACGGGTTCCCCTTGCCCACGAGTCCGTTGGTGCCGGTGCCCATTTCGATATCCAGGCCGTTGGTGACAGGCTCGTCATCGTTGCGGCAGCCGCCCCAGTCGCTGATCACGACGCCGTCGAATCCCCATTCTCCTTTCAGGATGTCACAGAGCAGGCGCTTGTTGTGGCAGTTATACTGCCCGTTGTAGAGGTTGTACGATCCCATGATCGCCCAGGCGTCGCCTTCCGTGACGGCGGCCTTGAAGGCGGGCAGGTAGATTTCGTACAAGGTACGGTCATCCACATTGGAATTGGTATGGGTGCGCCGCACTTCCTGGTTGTTCATCGCGAAATGCTTCACGCAAGCCGCCACTCCGTTTTCCTGGACGCCCCGGACATAGGGGACGACCATCTGGGAAGCGAGGTACGGGTCTTCGCCCATATACTCGAACGTGCGGCCGTTGAGGGGCGTACGGCCCATGTTGACGCCGGGACCGAGCAGGATGTTCTTTTTCCGGTAACGGGCTTCTTCACCGATGCTGCGTCCGAACAGCAGGGCCAGATCCCGGTCCCAGGAAGCCGCCAGGGCGGAAAGGGCGGGGAAGGCCGTGCTGGAGTCGTTGGTCCATCCGGCCTGGCTCCACTGGTCCCACAGCACCTCGGGACGGACTCCATGCGGGCCGTCGGTATGCCAGACCTCGGGGATGCCGAGGCGCGGTACACCGGGCGAACTGAACTTGGACTGGGCATGGGTCATCGCGACCTTCTCTTCCAGTGTCATCCGGGCAAGGGCATCTTCCACCCTTTGCTCCAGCGGAGCGGAAGGATCGAGATAAGCGGGAACATTTTTCTTTTCGGAAGTCGTGCAGGCCGTGATGGAAAGGGCCAGCAGCAGGGGGATCAGGATTCGTTTCATGGTCTCAGGTTTAACATTCAAAAATACAAAATAAAGTAGAAAAGATTGTTATCTTTGTGCATAACAAGATGATTCGGAATGGAAACGGATAAAAGGCTTCTTTCCTTAGATACGCTGCGGGGATTCGATATGATGTTCATCATGGGTTTCGCCGCCATCGTCACGGCGGTCTGCCGCCTGTTCCCCGGCGGAGACGGCAGCTGGCTCTGCCAGCAGATGAGCCATGTCCCCTGGGAAGGGCTTCGTCATCACGATACGATTTTCCCGCTGTTCCTTTATATCGCGGGTATCTCCTTCCCCTTCTCCTATGCCAAGCAGTTGTCCAGGGGAGCGACCCGGGGTCAGGTCTATGCCAAGGTATTCAAACGCGGTTTCGTGCTGGTGCTGCTGGGTTTTGTCTACAGCGGTCTTTTTGACTTGAAGTTCAGCACTTTGCGCTTTTATAGCGTATTGGGCCGCATTGGCCTGGCCTGGATGTTCGCCGCCCTGTTTTTTATCAATTTCAAGCCTAAGGCGCGGGCGATTATCGCCGCTGTCCTGCTGGTGGGATACTGGCTGCTGCTGAAGTTCGTTCCGGCGCCGGATGCGCCCGGGGCGGACCCCTTCTCCCTGGAAGGCAACCTGGTCGGCTACATCGACCGCACACTCTGGCCGGACCATCTTTACAAGAAAGGACTTTTTGATCCGGAAGGCTTGCTGAGCCTGCTTCCCGCAATCGTGACGGCCATGCTGGGTATGTTCACCGGAGAGTTCGTCCGTATCGACGAGACAAAGGTTTCCGGGCCCCGGAAATCCCTGTACATGTTCCTCGCGTCGTTGGTGATGCTGGGACTGGGTCTGCTCTGGAGCCTGGATTTCCCGGTCAACAAGGCGTTGTGGTCCAGCAGTTTCGTGCTGGTGGTCGGGGCTTATTCGCTGGCGATGTTCGCGCTGTTTTATTATCTCATCGACGTACGGGGATGGAAGGGCTGGACGAAGTTCTTCGAAGTGATCGGCCTTAATTCGATCACGATCTACATGGCCCAGCGTATCATCCCGTTCAGGAGCATCAATAAGTTTTTCCTGGGCGGCCTTGCGAACCTCTGTCCGGAACCTTGGGCCAATCTGATCCTGGCTCTGGGCTATTTCACGGTCAGCTGGCTGTTCCTGTGGTTCCTGTACAGGAAGAAAGTGTTCTTGAAGGTATAAGCTCCGTCCTATGATCTGCATTACGATCCAAGGTAAGAACCGGGATGAGATTTTCGACATCCTGGACCGTCCTGAGGTGGAGATGGCAGAGATCCGGCTGGATCGCTGTCCGCTTTCCGACGAGGACATAGAAGAGGTTTTTTCGCTGACGGACGTGCCGCTCATCGCGACGTGCCGGATCTCTTCATCGGCGGCGGAGGCGGAGCGCCGGCTCACGCTGGCGATCAAGTCGGGCGCCGCCTTTGCGGACCTGGAAGTCGAAGCCCCGCCGTCGATGGGCAAGCGCCTGCATCGCCTGGCCCGCGAGTCGGGCACGACTTTCATCCGTTCCTGGCATGATTTCGAGGGGACACCCTCCCTCGAAGCGCTCCGTGACATGGCTGGCCGTTGCCGCCGTTTCGGCGGGGAGATCGTGAAAATCGTCACGACTGCCCGTTCCGAGGAGGATGTCCGGACCGTTCGTGCGCTTTATGACGAGGGATCGGAAGGGCGCCTGGTTGCGTTCTGCATGGGTGCCCGGGGTCGGGAGAGCCGGCTTCAGTGCCTCTCCTGGGGGGCGCCGTATACTTATGCCTCTCTGATGCAGGGTGAGGAAGCGGCGGATGGACAGATTCCCTTTACGGAAATGGCGGACGCCCTTTACGGGGATGCGCCTTGCCCTTCGATGGAAGTCATCCGCATGCCGGCCTCCAAGAGTTTCGCCCAGCGGGCTATCGTGGCCGCGGCGCTCGCCGAAGGGATTTCAACCTTGAGCGGGTATCAGCCCTGTGCGGATTCGGAAGCGGCTGTCGCCGCCGCCCGTTCCCTGGGTGCGGAAGTCCACCGCCGGGGGGACGTTCTGACCATCCGGGGCATCGGTCCCCTGGATCATCCCCTGGCCCTGGATTCGCTGGATGTCGGCGAATCGGGACTGTTGACGCGCCTGATGATTCCCGTGCTGGCGCGCTTGAACGGGGCACCGGTCACGGTGACCGGCCGCGGCACGCTGCCCGGACGTCCGCTGAGCGGGGCCAACGATATCATGGCGGCTTTCGGCGTCGTCCTGAACAATTTGGGACAGGCTTCCCGCAAAGATGTCTATGTGCCGCTTCGGATTGACGGGACATTGCTGCCCGGCCGGGCGGACATTTCCGGCAAGGGTGGTTCGCAGCTGATTTCCGGCCTGCTGATGGCGCTTCCCCTGGCGGAGAAGAATTCAGCCTTATTCGTCCATGATCCCCGCAGCATCCCTTATATGTTCATCACCCTGGATGTGCTGCGCAAGTTCGGCATCCGCATTGCCAACGAAATGGAGGGCGGAGAGGAATTCCTGGAGACCCGGGACTGGTCGTTCTGTTCGGCCATCAATTTCAAGATCCGGGGAGGCCAGCGCTATCAGGCTGCTTCTTTCGATATTGAAGGGGACTGGAGCGGTGCGGCGCCTTTCCTGGTGGCGGGAGCGGTGTTCGGCGGCGTACGTCTGTCCGGCCTGGATACTTCTTCGCTGCAGGCGGATCTGACGATGTTGGACATCCTGGTGGAAGCGGGCGCCTGTGTCTCACAGGACGAGGATGGGACGATCAATATCCGCAAGGCTCCGCTGCGGGCTTTCAGCGTAGATCTGAACAATGCGCCGGATCTCTTCCCTGCGGTCGCCATGCTGGCCTGTTTCTGCCCGGGCGAAAGCCGTGTCGCCGGCGTGGGACGTTTGGCGAACAAGGAGAGCGACCGCGCAGCGGCGCTCGTCGATATCCTGTCACGGATGGGCGTGGATGTGTGGGTCGAAGGGGATGAACTGGTCATCGTCGGACATGCCCTTTCGTGGAGATTGCTGAACGGCAGCCTGCTGAAGGGAGGGACTTATTCCTCCTTCCATGACCACCGTCTGGTGATGGCCCTGTCCGTCGCCGCGCTTGGAGCGGACGGTCCTGTCGAAATCGACGATACGGCCTGCGTCGCCAAATCTTTCCCCTCTTTCCCCGAGCTCTGGAGACGCTTCACCGGCCGATGATGCCCTAGAAATACCAGGGACTGTCTTTCAGCGGAATGGCGTGGTAAA
>CAMJHJ010000107.1 GCA_946405485.1 uncultured Bacteroidales bacterium
CTAGAGCAGATTCAGCGCCAGCTTGATCATTTTGTCCATCCCAAGGGCCCGCGACTTCGCATCCAGCTCCTCGTGGGTGATCGTATTGTCGCTCACCGTCAGGATCGCCAGCGCCTTCTTGCCGCTCACCGCCGCATTGAAATAAAGGGCGTACGCCTCCATTTCGACCGCCAGCACACCCAGGGCGGGCCATTGTCCCTGATTCGGGCTGGAATTATAGAAGATGTCGGAAGTCATCACATTGCCGACCTCATAGTCCAGGCCCTGCTTTTCCGCCTCCTCGACGGCCTTGCGCAGCAGACCGAAATCGGCGATTGCCGAAAAATGCCCCGGGATGCCGCGCTCCTTACCGTAGTTGGAGTCGGTGCAGGCGCCTTCCGCGATGACCAGGCTTCCGAGCTTGACGTCGGCCTTGTAGGAGCCGCAGGTGCCGATGCGGATGATGCGGTCCACGCCATAGAAGTTGAACAATTCCCAGGTATAGATGCCGATGGACGGGATGCCCATGCCGTGCGCCTGCACGGAGACTTTCTTCCCCTTGTAGGTGCCCGTGTAGCCGTAGGCGTTGCGGACGTCGTTGTAGAGGACGGGATCCTTGAGGAAATTCTCCGCGATGTACTTGACGCGGATCGGATCTCCGGCCATGATGACGGTCTTGGCGATGTCGCCGTATTTCGCCGCATTGTGCGGGGTGGGGGTATTCTTCTTGCTCATAGTGCGTTGTATTAATCTGTGGATTCACCCAAAGATACGTATTTTTTTCGTATTTTTGTTTGTAACCGTAATACAAGCGAAACCATGCCTCAGAATTGCCTCTACTGTCACAACAAGGCCGTGCTTGACTCCCTGATGATCAAGATCGCCGACCTGGAAGTTTCTACCCTCTACCTTTTCAAGGAACAGACCCATCCGGGACGCTGTGTCGTCGCCTACAAGGACCACATCGGCCAGCAGTTCGAGATCCCGGAGGCGGACTGGGTGAAGTTCATGCTGGACACGCGCCGGGCCGCCGTGGCCATCGACCGTGCCTTCCACCCGGACAAGATCAATTTCGGCGCTTATTCCGATACGCTCAAGCATGCGCACTGGCATCTGGTCCCGAAGTACCAGGACGGTCCCGAATGGGGCGGCGTCTTTGCCATGAATCCGAAGCAGACCTACCTGACCGACGAGCAATATGCGGATACCATCGCCCGCATCCGGGCGGAACTCTGATTGTTGAAAGACCTATGAAACATACACTTCTGTGCTTGTCCGCCGCCGTTGCGGCGCTTGTCTCCTGTGCAGAAAAAGCACCTGTCCTGACGGCATCCGGCCTGGATCTGCAACAATTTATCGCCACCGTTCCTCCCGCTTCAGAGGGGGAACTTGCCTTCGGCTCAGCAGCCGGGAAAGGAGGCGAGACGGCGCTTTATGTCCTGCGCAACGCAGCCGGGATGGAGGCCTGCATCACCAATTTCGGCGCGCGCCTCGTCTCGCTGATGGTGCCCGACCGTGAAGGCACCCTGCGCGATGTGGTGCTGGGCTTTGACAATATCGCGACCTACATCGACAATCCTTCGGCGTTCGGTGCCGTGATGGGGCGCTATGCCAACCGCATTGGAGGCGGGCGCTTCACCCTCGACGGGCAGGAGTATACGCTGCCGCTCAACAACAACGGTGTCAACTGTATCCACGGCGGGCCGCGCAGCTGGCAGTACGCCGTCTTCAACGCCTCGGAGGTGTCCCAGGACCGCCTGGTCCTTGATCTGGTCTCTCCGGCAGGCGAATTCGGATTCCCCGGGGAAGTGCATTTCACGGTGACTTATGCCCTGACTGTCGCTGGGGAACTGAGGGTCGACTATGAGGCCGTGACGGACGCGCCGACCGTGATCAATGTGACGAACCATTCCTTCTTTAATCTGGCCGGTGATCCGACCTGCAAGGTGCTGGACCACCTCCTGACCGTGGACGCCGATCGTATCACGCCCACCGATGACCGTCAAGTCCCGACCGGGGAACTGCAGCCGGTCGAGGGCACGCCCTTCGACTTCCGGCAGCCGCGCCTGATCGGGGAAGGAGTTGCGGATCCGGACGACCCGCAGATCGCGATTGCGAAGGGGTATGACCACAACTTCGTCCTGAATCATCCCGGGGACCTGGGCGTCGCGGCCGCGGTGTGCTGCTGTCCGGCGACGGGCATCGTGCTGACGGTCCATACCGACCAGCCGGGCATCCAGGTGTATTCAGCCAATAATGTGAACGGGACGCTGACGGGCAAGGGAGGCGTGCCCCTGCAGGCGCAGACCGCAGTCTGTCTGGAGACCCAGCATTTCCCGGACAGTCCGAACCGGCCGGAGTTCCCTTCGACGGTCCTGCGGCCCGGGCAGCCGTTTCGGAGTACGACGGTCTTTGCGTTTTCAGTGACAGAATAGTCCTGCGGGGCACGGTAGGCGGTCATGGCCACGAAACTCGAGAAATACATCTGGCTGGTGGATACGCTCCGGCGCTCGGGGGGATTGACCCTGGAGGAACTGGGGCGGGCCTGGGACAGGAGCAGCGTCAATGATACGGGCACGGAGTTGACGGTACGTTCATTCCGCCGCTATTGCCGCGAGATCGAGGACCGTTTCGGCATCCGGATCCGCTGTGACCGGCATGATTTCACATACACGGTGGAGGAGGAGCCGTCTGGGGAGGGAAGTGTCCAGTCCTGGTTATTGGACACGCTGACGGTGGATAATCTGCTCAAGGAGAGCCGGGACTTGCGGACGAGGATCTTGTTTGAACGTATCCCTTCGGGACAACAGTACCTGGCACGGATCATCGGGGCGATGCGCGACGGGATCGTGCTGGAAATGAAGTATGCGCGTTTCTCGGATGAAGCGGGCTATACGACCTGGCTGCAGCCCTATTTCGTCAAAGTGTTTGCCCAACGCTGGTATGTGGTGGGACCGACGGGACGTCATCCGGATACGCCGCATGTCTATGCGCTGGACCGGGTCCTGTCGCTGAAGGAGACACAGGAACGGTTCATCTATCCTTCCGGCTTCGATCCGGAGGCGTTTTTTGCGGAAAGCTATGGCATTTTCCGCGGGGACGGACCCGCTGTCAGAATCGTTCTCCGGGCGGGGGAGCGTCAGGCGAAGTATCTGCGTTCGCTGCCGCTGCATCCTTCCCAGCAGGAACTGACTGCCGCCGAAGCTGCCCGGCTTGGTTATGAGACCGACCTTTCGTCCTGTTATTTCGTCCTTCGCCTGACTCCGACCCTGGATTTTATCCAATACCTTCTTTCCCAGGGTGACGAGCTGGAGGTGCTGGCCCCGGACTCCCTGCGCGAGGACATCGGTCGCCGCGCTGCTGCCATCGCCGGGCTGTACTGCTAAGCGAGTGACGCCGCCCCTCATTGCGCCCGGCCCAGCGTTCTGGGGAAGCTCGATAGTTTTTACCGGGCGCCGATGCACTCGATCTCGACGCGGGCGCCTTTAGGCAAGTCCTTGACTGCCACGGCGCTGCGGGCCGGGAACGGTGCGGCAAAGAACTGGGCGTACACCTCATTCATGGCACCGAAGTCCGCCATGTCAGCCAGGAAAACCGTGGTTTTCACGACATTTTTGAGATCCAGTCCCGCCGCCTGAAGGATGGCGCGGGCGTTGAGGAGGGACTGACGCGTCTGCTCCGCGACGCCTCCCTCGGGGAAAGCGCCGGTCGCAGGGTCGATGGGAAGTTGCCCGGAGACAAAAACGAGGCCTGCGCCGCTGTCTATGGCCTGGCTGTACGGCCCGATCGCAGCGGGCGCTTTTTCAGTGTGGATAGGTTTCATGTCGAATCGTTTTCTTTCTCCAAATATAGCGACTTTTTTTGTCTCAGGATACTTGTAACGGCTTCCCGTTTCATCCTAAATGCACGAGCCAGTTGTGGTATGGTCGTTTTCATGGTCCTATTTATGTATGGGATCAGGCGCAGTTTCTTTTCTACCGGTAGTTCTCCCACCTGTAGATGGAACCAGCGCAGGCTGACATCGTTGACAGAGGCTAGGAATTCCGTATCAGGTTGCCTTCTGCGGGGAGCATCCACCAGTCTCCATTGCATTTCAGCGGGATTGACTGTCCCGATGGTTTTCATGAAGTAAGCTGGATCGTCGTTGAAGGCCTGTTCCAAATATCGGCTGTCACAGATGCTCGCCGGGATCAGATGGTTCTGTTCATCCAACAACCAGCCGACTCCTTTCAGTTCATCTCCCGTATGAAGGATCTCTTCCTTCTGCCGTTTGGTCAATTCGGATACCGGTTTGCCGTGGGCCGGTTCTCCTCTGGGACGGAACATGGCCGAATAGCCGGACCAGGGGTATTCGGCGACGTTGCATCCGTTGTCCAGGGCATTTCGGGGTATGTAGGCGAGTGCGTTACGGACATGCCACTCATTCTCAAGGACCAAGGCGCTTACGGAAGTGTGTTTCATCGCTTTTTTCTCGCCGTGCTTGCGGCTGAACCACATCGAGTACCGTTTCTTGACCTCTTCTCCGTATAGATGGGCGTCTTCTTGAGACAAGGCAAGGACGGTCGCATGAAAGTGATTGGAAACGACAGCGTAGATGACGATGATGACGTTTTTCTTTTTGGCGGCGATGACCATGACCTTTACCATGGCATCATAGTCTTCATCGTCCCGGCAAAGGATGGTGTCTTCCAACCCTTCCAGACAGACGTGGACGGGTTGCAACCGTTTCAGACGTCCATCCGGAAGCGTGCGGATCGCAATCCGTTCCATGGGGCTAACTCTTTACGTCGGAGGGACCGACACCGGGCGGGAAGTCTATGACTGTGCCACCTGAACGCTTGAAGGCTTCTTTGGCTTCCGCAATGACCCGGGCAGTCATTCGGGAGGCCTCGTCCAAGTGACGGATCATCTCTTTACGGTTGACACTGACCGCCAGGTCGGCAATCGCCATCGCGCGAATGACGGCAAGGACACTCTGTTCGTTCCCGCCCCAAAGCGTGGTCATCATGGAAAGTGTGAATTGATTGACCAGGTCAGGAATAGCTTCCGGATTCTTTTTTACGTCCAGATCCGTTTCGAAACGGATCTTCTGGTCTCCTGTTCGGATGACCCTCAAGATAGTTTTCATAATTTAAGTTTTTCAATAGTTCAAGGTCAAAGATAATTTCCCGGGGTCGATCTTGCAAGAAAAGAAACTGTAATCTTGAAAGAAAATGGGGAAGGTGGGATAATAGAGCTATTACCTTCCCCAGCTAAAATGCAGTACAGTGGCCTGGGTGACCTTTTGGGCGGGGAAGGTGTCAGGGCAAAAAATCCACCTTCCCCAAAAGGACCCGGCACCTTCCCCAAACAAGATCTCCACCTTCCCCAAAAGGCCCCAGCTCCTTCCCCGAGACCTAGTAAAGCGTGACGGGGCCGAGGAGGCCGGCGGAGACGGGCTCGTGGTTGCGGCGGAAGGTGAAACGCTTGGCCGCGGAGTTGTCGGGCAGGGTGCGCATGTAGTTGCACATCTGGGTGGTCACGCGGATCTCGAGTTCATTTTCACCCGGTCGGATTAGGCCGGCGAGGTCGAAGACCGGGTCACCCCACCAGCGGAGGCCGGCGTAGCAGCCGTTGACCCAGACTTCGGCGATGTCGCAGACTTTGCCCAGGTGGAGCAGGCGCGACTGCCGGTCGGGAATGGTGACTGTGGTGCGATAGGTCGCCGTGCCCATGAAGGAAGGATGTGTGTCCTTGAGGTCGGGGAGCATCCCGCCGCCATCAGGAACCGCCTCGAAACGGATCACGCTGTCTACCTGAGGGTTGACCAAAGTAACCTGCCAGGGAGTCTGGAGGGCACGGGCGGCATAGGAGGCCGCAAAAGCCCCGATGGAAGCATCGGAGGACGCCTCATGGGTCGCCGTTACGCCCGGAGGCAGGGGAGCCGGGGCCCAGAGCGGCGCCTTCACCGCACGGTCGCGGAAAGCAATCAGGACGGTTTCGGAAGGCCCGAGGTGCAGATGCAGGGTGTCTCCGGCCATTTTCAGGGCATAGTGCTGGCCGTCACAGGGGTTGTACAGCAAGGCCTGGCGGCGGTCCTTCTCCGTCATGGGACCTGCCAGGCGACCGGCCGAAAGCCCTCCTTTCCGGCAGACCGTCGGTGCAAAGACCAGATCCGTCTCCTGTGCCTCGCTGAAAGAAGCGTTGGCCAGCAGGAACCAGTCGGTCCCGTCGTCGCCGCGATAATGGTTCTGAAGCAGGAAACGGTCAGGTTGCGTGACTGTCACGTCATGCGGCAAATCATAGCGCCGCATCACCTCCGCATACCATTCCAGCCAGCCTTTTTCGCCTTCCGGCATCTTCAGGGCGACGAAATGTTCCGGGAAGTCTCGAGCCAGCGCTGCTACCTTCGCGCGCACCGCTTCATCCCGTGCTGCAAAATCCTTCAGTCCCAGCGACTTGCAGGGATAACCCCCGATGCAGAAAACCCGGCCGCCGCCCCGTACGAAGGCGTCGACCTTGTCCAGCGTCGCCTCATCGATTCCCTTCAATCCGGCCAGGAACAGCACCTCGTATGCCTGAGTTCGGCAGACCAGGCGCCCGTCGAGAACCGAGGCATCCCGCAGCACCCCTTCGCTGACATAATCCGCCCCGCCGCCGTTCTTGTGGATGGCCTCCCAGAGGATGGAGGTCCACTGCGTGTTGAGGCGCGCCGGGAACGGCTCGTTCTGCGCTCCCAGTTCCGACCAGAGGTCACCGTTCGCCGGCAAAATGGCGATGGGGGCAACCAGGTCCACGTTCTGCAGCACGGCGCTCATCCGGGCGCGGTAGTCATTCAGCTGCCGTACATAAGGCCACCAGGTGTTGCGCTCATTGTGGAAGGTGCCGTACTGCACCCAGCCTGGGAAGGGCGCCTCGAGCGGCGAATAATTGAAACCGTGCCACACGGAATGTGTGATTCCGGAGAAGGCGGCCATGTCAGAGCCGACCTTCAGGAACTCCAGCGGCATGCGGAAGACCAGGTAGGTGTTCGTCATCTCCTCGGCGCTGACCGTGCGCTTGCCGGCGATGTGCGCGGCCGAAGAGACGTATTTGTTGACCATCGTATAGGCGCGTCCGCGGCGGTAATCCTCGTCGCCCATTTCCTCGCCGATGCGGTGCCGCAGCCAGTTCGTGGTCCAGGATTCTCCCTCCGGGATGTCATAGTCCAGCGATGAATCCAGGGGCCAGAATCCGCGTCCGTAGGCCTGGGCACGGGACAGGACGCCCTTCTCCCGGCACCAGGCCAGGAAGGTGCGCGTGTAACGCTCGTAATTGAGCTCCATGCGCGTAATCTCGAAGTCATAGCGGGCGCGGTCGACCTGTTCCTGGAATTCCGGACTCTTGGCGCCGCCGAAACTGTATGTCGAGACATCACCCAGGCGTCCCATCTTGAAGATGATGAAGGGGAACCAGGGCATGATGTCATAGCCGCGCCGGCGCCGGAACTCTTCGGCGAAGTCCGAAGTCCAGTTGCATCCCTCGAGCTCCATGTTGTCCACGAAGAAGGCGCGCAGATGCTCCGAGAGGGGACCGGTCTTGGCCTCGATCCCGTCCGCCATCCGGTCCAGGTAGGTTCGGATTGCTTCCGCGTTCATATAGTCGATCTGGCTGCCGGCCGCGCCGGGGGCGCCGTTGATGACGCTCGCGAAGGAGTCGTAACGGATCAGGGCGTGGAGCTGGTATTTGCCTCTGGGGACATTCAGTGACAGGACACCGTCATGCAGGCGGTCCCGGACATCGATGGCTTGCGACAGGTCTGAGATGGGGTCGGGGACCAGCAGCAGGGAAACGATTTCTGCGCTCATGTCCGGGTTGTCGATCGTTACGGCCGGTTTCCCTTCAGCGATAAGGTCTGCAGCCTGTAAGGTATGGCGCCGGCCGCCGGACAGCGGCTTGGCGACCGCGATCAGGACCGAGGCGCGCTCTTCGGGCTTCAGGCTTTCGGAGCCGAAAGGCCAGCCGGATCCGACCAGCAGGTCGCAGCCCATCCCAAGGCGCTGCGTTTCGTCGAAGACGGTCTGAAGGCAGTCAATCCATTCGTCGCTGAGCCAGGTCAGGGCGGGGCAGTCGAGCGTGTCGGCGCCGGAGGGGAAGGCGATGGGACTGATTTCCACGCCGCCGATACC
>CAMJHJ010000108.1 GCA_946405485.1 uncultured Bacteroidales bacterium
GGAACACGCGGCCCGGACAGACGACACGGATCGGAAGCGGCATCTTCTCCATCGTACGCACCTGTACGCTGGACGTATGCGTCCGGAGCAGGAGCGGATTGAGATGACCGGCTGACACGAAGAACGTATCCTGCATATCGCGCGCCGGGTGGTTCGGAGGGAAATTGAGCGCCTCGAACACGTGGTAGTCATCCTCGATCTCAGGACCCTCGGCTACGTCGTAACCGAATTTCCGGAAGATGTCCACGATCTGCTGACGCACGATCGACACCGGATGCCGGGAACCCAGCTCATAGGGATCGCCCGGCATCGAAAGGTCCTGCTTCGGACCCTCCTCGGAGGCTTCTCCGACGACCGAATCCTTCAACTGCTCGATCTTGGCTGTCGCACTCTGTTTCAGCTCATTCAGCGCCTTACCGAATTCCTTCTTGAACTCCTTGTCCAACTCGCGGAATTCGTCAAACAGGCGCGTCACTTCGCCTTTCTTGCCCAGGAAACGGATCCTGGCCTCTTCGACCTCTTTCTGGGTCTTGCACTTCAGCTCATTCAACTCGGCGACAATGCGCTCGATATCCTCTCTTTTCATAGGTGGATTATTTTTTCTTCTGCTCGGCGGCCAGTGCCTTCTCGGCCCGTTTTTCACGCATCTTTTTAGCCTTGGCGGCTCCATTCTTCAGGTACCTGGCCCGCTGTTCGTCATTCAGGATCCTGCAGTAAGACTGATAGATGGCTTCCAGCCATTTGTCCTGCACCACCGTATAGGCCGTAGAATTGGACACTTTGGACTGGCGCAGCGCATCGATCTCGGCCGTCATCGCCTTATAATCGTGGGTCAGGGTCGAATCGATCATGAAAATCTGCCAGTCAGCCAGGTCCAGGACCGTGGTCTGCCGCTCAATCTCTTTGTCGATGGCCTCGTACAGCTGCTTCTCCTGCTCCTCCGGGCTCAAGGGTCCCTGTGCGAAGAGCGTGAGGGTGGAAAACGCACAAATCGCCGCCATCAACGCGAACAACCTTTTCATACTCTTAAAAAATTTCTAGCTTTGTATCCTACGTGCGGATAACTCGCAAAATTAAACAAATAAAGCCAAAACAACAATATCGACCTATGAGAAGAAATCTGATCCTCTGCCTGCTGGTCTGCGTCCCGGCGTTGTTCCTTTCTAGCAAATCCGATGCCTGCACCAACGTGCTTGTCACGAAAGGCGCCAGCAAGGACGGTTCCTGCATGGTTTCCTATGCCGCCGACTCGCATTGGCTCTTCGGTGAACTCTATTTCCACAAGGCTGCGAAATGGGCGCCCGGCTCGATGCTCAAGATCACGGAATGGGACACCTACAAGCCTCTGGGAGAGATCCCGCAGGTCGCCGCGACCTACCAGACCCTGGGAAACATGAACGAGCACCAGCTCATCATCGGCGAAACGACCTACGGCGGTCGCGAGGAACTGGCGGATCCCAACGGCATCATGGATTACGGTTCATTGATTTATATCACCCTGCAGCGCGCCCGCACGGCACGGGAGGCGATCGAGACCATCGTCGCCCTGGCGAACGAATTCGGCTATCCGTCCGAGGGCGAGAGTTTCTCCATCGCGGATCCCAATGAGGTTTGGGTGATGGACCTGATCGGCAAGGGCAAGGATGAGAAAGGCATCGTATGGGTGGCGAGGCGCGTTCCCGATGGCTTTATCTGCGCCCACGCCAACCAGTCCCGCATCACGCGTTTCCCGCTGAACGACCCGGACAACTGCCTCTACGCCCCGGATGTGATCTCCTTCGCGCGCAAGATGGGTTTCTTCGAAGGTGAGGACGCCGATTTCTCTTTCCGCGACGCATACAATCCCCTGGACTTCGGCGGTGCGCGCGCCTGCGACGCCCGGGCCTGGGCTGCTTTCAACATCCTCTGCGACGGGCAGTTCACCTATCTGAACGAGGCCGGCGAGGAAGTCACCGCCCCCGCCACGGACTGGCTCGACTATGCGATGGGCTACGACCTCAAGGGTGAGATGCCGCTCTTCGTCAAGCCCGCGCGCAAGATCAGCGTCAAGGATGTCGCCGACGTGATGCGCGACCACTATGAGGGCACCCCGATGGACATGCGCATCGATGCGGGAGCCGGCGGCAACGCCCTCCCCTACCGCTGGCGTCCGATGCATTTCAAATATGACGGCAAGGAGTACCTCAACGAACGGGCCATCGCCACGCAGCAGACGGGCTTCTGGTTCGTCGCCCAAGCCCGCGGCTGGCTGCCCGATGAAATCGGAGGTCTCGACTGGTTCGGCTGCGATGATGCCGCAACCTCTTATCTCACACCGATTTACGCATCAACGCTCGAGGTGCCTGACTGCTTCCGCGTGGGCAATGGCGACATGCTGCATTACTCGCCGACCGCTTCTTTCTGGGTCAACAACCGCATCGCGAACGCCTGCTACAAGATGTATGACAAGATGGAGCCTTTCGTGCGCAAGGCCATCGATGACTTCGAGAACGCCCAGATGGAAGCCGTCGCCGCCCAAGACGCCAAGATGCTTTCCATCTATAACAAGAACGCCAGGCATCCCGGCGGCAAGCGCGCGATCCGCAAGATCCGCCGCGAACTGACCAAATACAGCGTAGAGACTGCCCAGAAGCAGTTCGGCAACTGGGTGAAACTGGAAGAAACCCTGCTCGTCAAGTTCATCGACGGCAACATCAAGGCCCAGGGTGAAGACGGCGAGTTCCTGCACAGCCAGTACAATGCCGGCACGCCCGATAAGCTCGAACAGCCCGGCTACACCGAAAAGTGGAAGGAAGCCGCCGCCAAGGATAACGGCAAAATCCTGGAAGTCCGTTAGGCCGGCGCGGCAAGTCCGGTTTTGGCGTTACTCAGCCGCAGCGAAGCGAGGATGGACGTAGCCAAAGCCGGAGCTTGACCGCCGGCAACCCTACTTTCTGGAAAGCTTGTACGTCAAGCCCAGGCGGTCAAGCTCGTCGATGAAATCCGTGCAGATGCGCACCTGATACTTCTTCGACTTGAACTCGATCTTATAACCCGTCTGCGGATCCATCACGAAAAGCAGCAACGGCGTCGGTCCCTGATACGATTTCAGCAACCGGACCAGATCCTTGCGGAATGACGCATCGATCTGTCCCGCCATCACATTCAGCGTGATCGCTGACAAGGCAGACTCCGTCACGTTGCCCAGCAGTGCCACGTCACTTACCTTGAAGTCAAACGGCACAGTCTTGCCCTGCGCCCGCTCCTCCGGCTTCAGGGAATACCGCTCACGGATCTCACCCTTCACCAGGATACTCGTGTGCAACTGGATCTTCGGCCGGAAATTCTCGTAATCTTTGCCGAACAGAGACATTTCGTACGGACCGCTGAAATCCTCCATCGTGACCCGCCCGTACGGCTTCCCGTTGCGGTTCGTAAGGTCCTTCACATCCGTCACGATACCTGCATACGCCACCTTCCGCGGCTTCTTTGTCCGGTCGCATTCCTCGATCAGCGTCTCCAGACCCAGCAGTTCTCCGGTCGCGAACTGATTGATTTCGAAGCGGTAACGGTCCAACGGGTGGGACGAGATATACGTCCCCACCAGCTCTTTCTCCTTCTGAAGTAAAGTCAGCACGTTCTCCTCATCCGGCGCTGCCGGCATCTGAGGCCGCACCGGCTTCATCTCCTCCACGTCACCGAACAGGGAACAAGAAGCATCCACCGTATCCCTGCGATACAGGTCGGCGTAACGCGCCAGTTCATCGATGAACAGTTCCCCGCTCGTGCCGGGCAGGAAGAACTGCGTCCGCTTGTAGCCGAACGAGTCCAAAGCTCCGGCATAGACCAGGCACTCCAGCGCGCGGCGGTTGATAACCGGCACACGCTCCACGAAATCATACACGTCCTTGTACTCCCCATGGGCGGCACGCTCCGCCAGGATGACATCCACCACGTTCAAACCGAAGCCCTTGATGCCGCCCAGCCCGAAACGGATGTCGCCCTTCCGGTTGACCGAAAAATGCGAGACCGACTCGTTGACATCCGGCGTCAAGACATTGATCTTGTGCGACATGCAGTCGCCCATGATCTTCTTGATCTCGTCCGCCTTGTCCAGGTTGCAGCTCAGGTTCGCCGCAAAGAATTCGCTGGGATAATGGCACTTCAGCCAAGCCGTCTGATAACTCACCCAGGCATAACAGGTCGCGTGGGACTTGTTGAAAGCGTATTGAGCAAACTTCTCCCAGTCCTTCCAGATCTTGTCCAGCGTCTTCTCGGGATGGCCGTTCGCCATGCCTTGCTTCATGAACTTGTCCTTCAGCTCCATCATGACGGCGATCTGCTTCTTGCCCATCGCCTTGCGGAGCTTGTCCGCCTCGCCCTTGGTGAAGGACGCCAGCTTACGGGACAGCAGCATCACCTGCTCCTGGTACACCGTCACGCCATAGGTCTCCGCCAGATACTCCTCCATCTCCGGGAGGTCGTACTCGATCGGTTTGATCCCCTGCTTGCGGTCGACGAAGTCCGGAATATAATCCATCGGGCCCGGCCGGTACAGGGCATTCATTGCGATCAGGTCTTCAAAGCGCTCCGGATGCAGGCGCATCAGCCAGCGTTTCATTCCGGGCGATTCAAACTGGAAGATGATCGTCGTGTCACCGCGGCCATATAACTCATAGGTAGGCTTGTCGTCGATCGGAATCGCTTCGATGTCGATATCTTCGCCGGTGCGGTCCTTGATGTAGTTGAGCGTCTCATGGATGATGGAGAGGGTGATGAGTCCCAGGAAATCCATCTTGAGCATGCCGACGTCCTCAATGTAATGGCCGTCGTACTGGCTGGTCCAGACATTCTCGCCCGTTTCCTTGTCCACGGACAGGCAGATCGGGATATAGTCCGTCAGGTTGCCGCGCCCGATGATGGTCGCACAGGCGTGCTGGCCGACCTGTCGGATGCTTCCTTCCAGCTGGCGGGCGTATTCAAGCACCTCCTTGTTGATCTCGGGACCGCTCTCCAGCTCTTTCTTGAATTCCGGGACCAGGCGGAAGCAGTTCTCGAGGGTGATCTTGACATCCACATCCTCCATACCCTTCTGGAACCACTTGCCATCCCGCTCGAAAGACTTGAAGCCCGGCTTGAGCTCATCGAGCTTGGGGTTGAAAGGATACTCCTTCTCCACCCGCTCGCTCAGGCGGTCCGGGACCATTTTCGCAAGCCGGTTGCTTTCCTCGATGGAGACGTTGCTGATGCGGGCGACGTCCTTGATGGCGCTCTTGGCGGCCATCGTGCCGAAGGTGATCACGCGTGAAACGTGGTCGGCGCCGTAGCGGTCCTCGACATATTTGTGGGCCTTGACCAGGTCCTCGAAGTCAACGTCGATATCCGGCATGCTGATTCGGTCCGGATTGAGGAAACGCTCGAACAGGAGATTGTAGCGGATCGGGTCCAGATTGGTGATTTTCAAGCAATAAGCCACAACCGACCCAGCCGCCGAGCCACGTCCGGGCCCTACCATCGAACCCATTGCCCGGGATGCCGCGATATAGTCCTGCACAATCAAGAAATAGTCCGGGAAGCCCATGCGGCAGATGGTCTTGAGTTCGAAGTCGATGCGCTCCGCCTGCTCGTCGGTAAGCGTATCCCCGTAACGGAGACGTGCGCCCTCATAAGTCAGATGACAGAGGTAAGCCACGGACTGGCAGAACTCATCGCCCCGATAATTGCCGTTCTTGTCGTTGCGGCCTTCATCGATGACTTCCCTGTACTTCTCCAGATAGGCGTCGATCTCCTGCAGGAACTCCGCGGGAAGCTCGAACTTCGGCAACACGTGGTCGCGGTCGATCGAGTAACGCTCGACCTTGTCCGCCACTTCCAAGGTGTTCGCCAGCACTTCGGGATGGTCCGGGAACAGGGCGGCCATCTCCTCCTCGCTCTTCAAATACTCCTGCTGCGTGTAGCGAAGGCGGTTCGGGTCGTCGATGAGCGCATTGGTCGTCAGGCAGATCAGGCGGTCGTGGGCCGGGCCGTCCTCCTTCAGGACGAAATGCGCGTCGTTGGTCGCCACGACCTTCACCCCCATCTCCGCGGCCAGTTCGAAGATTCCGGCATTCGACACCAACTGGTGCTCATAAACGTCGATCGGACCACCCGGCACTTCGGTCTTATGGAGCTGGACTTCCAGATAATAGTCATCGCCGAACACGTCCTTGTGCCACTGGATGGCTTTGCGGGCCCCGTCGATGTCTCCGGCCACCAGCGCCCGCGGGATCTCGCCCGCCAGGCAGGCGGAACAGCAGATCAGTCCGTCATGGTACTTCTCGATGATCCCGTGCGTCACGCGGGGCTTGTCGTAATACTTGCCCTCGATGTGACCGATCGAAACGATCTTGGAGAGGTTGCGGTAGCCTTCGTAGTTCTTGGCCAGGAGAATCAGGTGGTAATAACCGCGGTGTTCGTTGTCTTTGAGCCGGTGGTCATAATGCCGCGTGACATAGACCTCACAGCCGATGATGGGCTTGATATCCGGATATTTGCCCGCCACCTTGAAGAACTCCTTGACCCCGTACATGTTGCCGTGGTCGGTGATGGCGAGGGCCGGCATTCCCAGCTGGGATGCGCGCTTGAACAGTTTCGGGATGGCGGAAAAGCCATCCAGGATCGAATACTGGGTATGGACGTGAAGATGGACGAACGACATACCACAAAGTTATAAAAAAGCCCGGCTTCCCGAAAGGGAAACCGGACTGATTTATCAACAATTTTCAGGCTTACTTCTTGATGGCCTTCTTGGCCTCAGCCTTGGCGTTCACCTTCTTGGTCACGTCGTACATCACAGGGGTACCGATCATGATGGAAGCATAGGTTCCGATCAGGATACCGAGGATGAGGGCGACGGCCAGACCGCGGATGGACTCACCGCCGAAGATCGCGATGGCGAGCATCGGGAGGAGGGTCGACACGGAAGTGTTGACCGTACGGGTCAGGGTCGCATTCAGGGAACGGTTGACCGTGTCCTTGAAGTCGTCGTTGGGATGCAGGCCGAGGTTCTCACGGATACGGTCGAAGATAACCACGTTATCGTTGATGGCGTAACCGATGATCGTCAGGATAGCGGCGATGAAGGTCTGGTCCACGTCCAGGTTGAACGGCAGGATGCCGGAGAACAGGGAGAAGAAACCGATGACGATCAGGGCCGTATGGGCCAGGGAGACGACACCGCCCAGACCCCAGGTCCACTTGCGGAAGCGGATGGCGATGTAGGCGAAGATCACCAACAGGGCGAGGAGGACGCTGATGACGGCGGAACGCTTGATGTCGTTCGCGATCGTAGCGCCGACCTTGTCGGAGGAGATGATACCGTTCGGGTTCTCCAGCGTGGAGGTGAAGCTTGCGAGAGTGACAGGCTCTTTGAAGAAGCCCTTCAGGGCCTCGTAGAGCATGCCCTCGATCTCGGCGTCGACCTCGGAAGCATCATTCTTATATTTATAGGAAGTCGTGACCTTCATCTGGCTCTCACCACCGAACTGCTTGACCTCGACGGAAGCGTTGTCGATCGTCTCGTCAGCCGCAGCGGCAGCGTTGAAAACGTCATTGACCTTGGAACGGACATCCTCAGCCGTGACGGGCTGGTCGAAGCGGACGACATAGGTACGGCCGCCGGTGAAGTCGACACCATAGGTGAAGCCCTTCGTGAAGATGGACACCAGGGAGATGAGGATCAGGGCGCCGGAGATGATGTAGGACCACTTGCGGCCGCCGAGGAAGTCGATGTGCGTGTTCTTCAGGAAGTTCGCGGTGAACTTGTTCTCAAAGGTGATGTTCTTGCCCTTCTTGATCCGGTCGTCGATGATCAGACGGGAGATGAAGATGGACGTCAGCACGGAGGTGATGATACCGATGACGAGGGTCGTGGCGAAGCCCTTGACGGGGCCGGAGCCGAAGAAGAAGAGGACGAGACCCGTCAGGAGGGTGGTCACCTGGCCGTCGATGATGGCGGAGTAAGCGTTGTGGTAACCGTCGGCGACAGCCTTGCTCAGGCCCTTGCCGGCCTTGAGCTCTTCCTTGAT
>CAMJHJ010000109.1 GCA_946405485.1 uncultured Bacteroidales bacterium
CGGAAATGGGCCTTGGAGATATCCATATCCAGTTTGGGCAGCTGGACTCCCGTAAATCCGGTCAGCGTGCCGCTCCCGAGACGGGAATTCTTGATCTGGGCCTCCAGCGTGACTTCGTCGACGAAATGGTCCAAGGAACGGTAATCCTCGAACGACATCGTGAAGCTGGGGATGTTCAGGTGACTTTCAGCGTCGGTCAGTTCAAACTGGGTGATCTGTACCTTGCCCCGGCTGACCTCCGCCCGTCCTTTGGCGCTCCGGAAAGAATAACCGGACTTTTCAGTGGCCCGGGCATCGTCCAGGATGCCCCCGACCTTGCCACCGTTGATGTGGAAGTCATGCGCTTTGGCATCCGCTTTCAAATCCATGTCCGCCCAGTTGATCCCCGGTTTGCCTTTCGGCTTTTTCTTGCCTAAAGCGTTGGCGAGCGTGAAGTTGAAATTACGGGCTTCTATCCGTTTGATCCGCAAGACATCTCCCGTGTCTTCGAGAGGATGGGGCTCCGGAAGATGGAAGACGCGTTTGAGATTGGTCACATGATGGTCTTCCGTGACAAGGTTGAGCTTTCCGTCGCGGACGACGACCTTGTCAAGGGTGATGGGTTTCTTGCCGGTCAGGCCTTTGAGGGAGAAGGAGACGGTCGCGATCCCGATGCGGGCGATCGTGTCCCGGGGCTCGAAGAAGGAAGTGGAAAGCGGATCGTTGTCCGTCAGTACCACGTCCCTGAGAATCAGTGTCTTGAAGGGGAGCAACTGCACCCGGCCGATGGTCAGCTCGCCTTCGATCCCCTCATTGAGCCGCGAAGCAAGGTTCCTGGCCAGGGCCGTCTGGATCCGCGGGGACTGTAGGAGCAACCCTCCTGCCAGAAGCAGAAGCAGCAGCGCAGCCAGGATGCGGGGGACGATATGTTTGGATTTTGCGATGGCCGGGACCTATTTATGCATTATACAAAGATAATAAATATTATGCCAATTATTGCTATCTTTGCGCTTGGAAAAGGCTTTTTTCAACTGCGTCATGTCTGACATCATTTTGGGAATAGAATCTTCTTGCGACGACACTTCTGCGGCCGTCATCCGCGACGGTTGGCTGCTGTCCAATGTCATCGCCAGCCAGGATGTACACCGCCGTTTCGGCGGCGTCGTCCCGGAACTGGCTTCGCGGGCCCATGAACTCAATATCGTCCCCGTGGTCAGTGAGGCGCTCAAGCAAGCCGGCGTGTCGAAGGAAGAACTGACGGCAATCGCTTTTACGCGGGGTCCGGGCCTTCTGGGTTCGCTCCTGGTGGGCACTTCTTTCGCCAAATCCCTGTCCCTGTCCCTGGATATCCCGCTGGTGATGGTCAATCACCTGCAGGGCCACATCTTGGCCGGATTCGTCAAGGAGGAGGGGGCCGAAAACCGGCAGCCATCATTCCCATATCTCTGCCTGTTGGTTTCCGGCGGCAATTCCCAGATTGTCAAGGTCAGCAGCCCGCTGGACTTCGAGATCCTGGGCCAGACCATCGACGACGCGGTGGGTGAGGCCTTCGACAAATGCTCCAAAATGCTGGGTCTCGGCTATCCCGGGGGCCCGGTCATCGACCGCCTTGCCAAGGAAGGAGATCCGAACCGTTTCAAGTTCGCCAAACCGCATATCCCGGGTTTGGATTACAGTTTCAGCGGGATCAAGACCTCGCTCCTGTATTTCGTGCGGGACGAGATGGCGAAGGATCCGTCTTTCCTGGAGAACAATAAAGAAGACCTCTGCGCTTCATTCCAGAAGACCTTGATCGACATCTTGATGGACAAACTCGTCAAGGCTGCCAAGCTGACCGGTATCAAGGAAATCGCCATCGGTGGCGGTGTTTCGGCTAACAGCGGCCTGCGCAGCCGCATCGTAGCGGAAGGCAGGAAGCGCGGCTGGAACACCTACCTGCCCGCCTTCAAGTTCACGACGGATAACGCGGCGATGATTGCGATTGCCGGCTATTTCCATTACCTGGCAGGGGAGCGTTGCCCTCTGGACGTCGCTCCTGTGTCCCGTATTTCAGATTTCTAGTCGAGTCTTCCGATGAAAGAGATAGAGATTGCCGTACCGGTCGGACGGACGCTGACCGAGGAGCAGATGGCCTCTGAAGCGCGCCGGCAACTGGGTCTTCCGAAAGGGACTCCGGTCCGGTGTGTCGTGACCAAACGCTCGCTGGATGCCCGTAAGGAGGTGGTCTGGCGCTATCGGATCGAGGCTTACGGTCCGTCGGAAGCATATGAGCTTTATCATCCGGAACCTTATAGGGAAGTCGGGGATGCGCCGGCGGTAATCGTCGTGGGTGCCGGCCCTGCCGGCCTGTTTGCTGCGCTGAAACTCCTGACTCTGGGACTGAAACCCGTTATCCTGGAGCGGGGCAAGGATGTCCATCGGCGCAAGACGGATATGGCGACGCTCTCGAAGACGGGTGTCGTGGATCCGGACTCGAACTATTGTTACGGCGAGGGTGGCGCAGGCGCCTTTTCGGACGGGAAATTGTTTACGCGCTCATCCAAACGCGGAGATATCCGGGAGGTTCTGCACCAGCTGGTCGCTTTCGGAGCATCGGAGGATATCCTGATCGATGCGCATCCGCATATCGGGTCAGACCGCCTGCCGGTCGTGGTGGAGCGGATCCGGGAATGCATCGTCGCACACGGCGGGCAGTACCATTTCGACACCCGCGTGACCGGTATCGACCGGGAGGCGGATGGCACAATCGTCGTCACGGCCCAGTCCGGGGCGCAGTTCCGTGCCGCTGCCGTCATTTTGGCGACCGGCCATTCGGCACGGGACATTTATGAGTTGTTTGACAGCAGAGGCTGGGATCTGCAGCCGAAAGGCTTTGCCCTGGGCGTACGGGTCGAGCATCCCCAGTCGCTGATCAACAACGCCCGCTATCACGGGCGGCAGTGGCCCGGGATGCCGGCGGCGGAATATAGTTTCGTAGAGCAGGTGGAAGGCAGGGGGGTCTTCTCTTTCTGCATGTGCCCCGGAGGCATCCTGGTACCTTCTTCCACGGAGGAAAGGACGGTCGTGCTCAACGGGATGTCCAATTCGGCACGTAACTCCAAATGGGCCAATGCCGGCGTCGTGGTGCAGATCGAGCCGGAGGACATTCCGACCGGATATGCCGGGGACGGAGCTTTCGCCGCAATGAATTTCCAGCGGGATGTGGAACGGAAGATGTATGCCTGGGCTTCGTCCCACGGGGCTTCGCACCCTCTGGCCGCACCGGCGCAGCGGATGAAAGATTTCTGCCGGGGTGTCGTGTCGCCGAACCTGCCGAAGACCTCCTATTTCCCAGGTGCCCTGTCCGCTCCGTTGCACGAACTGTTGCCGGATTTTGTCTACAAGCGCATGCGGCTCGCCTTCCCGGTGGTAGACCGGAAGATCCACGGCTATTATACCAATGATGCCCTGCTGCTTGGCGTAGAGTCACGCACTTCTTCCCCGATCCGCATTCCGCGGGATCCGGAGACTCTGGAGTGCCTTCAGGTTCCTGGACTCTATCCTTGCGGGGAAGGCGCCGGCTATGCGGGAGGAATCGTTTCCTCTGCCATAGACGGCATCCGCTGCGCGGCAGCGGCCGCACAGCGGATGAAGGTGTAAATCTCAGATCGATAATCAGATGACTCCGCTTCCAAGGAGTTCGTCGCGGTCGTACCAGGCGGCGAACTGCCCGGGAGTGATCCCGCGCTGTGGTTCCTCAAACAAGATGAACAAACCACTTTCCCGGCAAATCAGCAGGGCATCCTGGAGCGGCTGGCGATAGCGGATGCGGACGCGGTATCTGCGGATTTCTCCAATATTCATCTTCAAATCCTCCCGGATCCAATGGACCTCATCCGGCGCGATATGGGCGCAATGGCGGGAAAGGCCCTTGTGCGTATGCCCTTCTCCCACATAGATGATATTCCGTTCCACATCCGTTCCGATGACGAAAATGGGTTGCGCATGGCCGCCGATGTTAAGCCCCTTCCGCTGTCCGACCGTATAGAACTGCGCACCTTCGTGCCGGCCGGCGATAACGCCGTAAGGGTTTGCTTTCCAGCGAGTTTTCTTGATGTGATGCTTCCCACTGCGGTAGGTTTCCGTCTCGAAGCTCAGATCATAATGCAGGGGCTCAGAGAGCCGGAGCAAATCTTCATCCGTCAGCGCCTGGACTCTTCCAAGGTCGTAAGCGGAATCGGCCCGGTCGCAGCCCCGCTCATGCTCCGGTACACCGTGGACGGAACGGATAAGCCCGTTGTCTCCGGTGTAGTCCGTGACCATACGGACCGGGGCGCCGTCTGCCGTCAAGCCTGCCAGGCAGTTGCATTTCCAGCGATATTCTTCATTGTCCCCATACCAGGCGTCAAACACTTCGATGACATCTCCTTCCACACTCTGCAGCTTCTGTTTCAAGAAAGTCGGCAGATCCACCTTCCCCACGAAACAGATGCCCTGCGAGTCCTTCTTGGCCGCGGAAGGAAGGTCGGCTTCTGCAGCCAGGCGCCGCACCTCCGCCTTGTCCAGATGCCCGATGGGGAAGAGCGTGCAGGCGAGTTGCTCCTGTGTCAGCTGGCAAAGGAAATAACTCTGGTCCTTGTCGGAATCCTCTCCTGCCAGCAGGCGGTATACCGGCCTGCCGTCCGGCCCGGGAATCTCATCCTTCCGGCAGTAATGACCGGTGGCCACGGCATCCGCTCCCAGTTTGCGGGCCGCCTCCAGGAAAGCATCGAACTTGATTTCCCGGTTGCAGAGCACATCCGGGTTGGGTGTGCGCCCGCGGGCGTATTCGTCAAACATATAGTCCACGACCCGCTGTCGGTAGGGCTTGCTCAAGTCGATGAAATAGAAGGGGATACCGATCTTGCGTGCGACCATTTCGGCCACGAAACGGTCCTCCTCCCACTCGCAATCTCCGTGCAGGGTGGCGTCGGCGTCATGCCAGTTCTGCATGAACATGGCAAAAACGTCATAGCCCTGCTGCTTGAGCAACAGGGCTGCGACGCTGGAATCCACGCCTCCGGAGAGGCCTACGCAAACTTTCATACTTGATATTAACGGCTGCCGCCGCCGAAACCGCCACCGCTGAATCCGCCTCCGCCTCCGATGGAGGTGAAGCCACCGAATCCGCCGCGGGACGGGCTGAAACTGCCGCCGCTGAAATTCTGGGCGCGCGCGTTGGTGATGGAGTTGCCCATGCTGCGGGTCATGCGCACGACGTCGTTCATCGTCGGATAGTCGTAAACCATCATCTGCTCGAAGGCCTGCGGGTTGATATCCTTCAGCTCCTTGGCCACCTTGTCGGCGATGCCGTACAGGGAAGCGAAGACGAGGTAGTCATTCCAAAGGGCGACTTCCTGGGATGCACGCTCACCGATGATGGTGAAGTCGTCCAGGTATTTCTTGAATCCCACGACCTTGCGGGCTTCAGCCTGGCCGCTTTCCGTGAACTTGGAGGCGCGCAGATAACCGTTGGCGCCCAGTTCAGCCTTGCCTTCCGACTTGACTTTCGTGACCCAGTTATTGACCCGGGAGGTGTGTTTGGAAGACCATTTCGAAAACTCGTTGTACTGCAGGATGGAGTCGGCGCCGCTGGCTTCCTTCATCATCTGATAGAGTTCCTTCTCACTTTCCGAAAAACGGTCCTGGTTCTTGGAGTCGTTGAAGGAGATCTCGATCCGGTCCTTGGCGTCTTTGCCGACCAGGAGGTTTCCGTTCCAGATCATCCGAAGGATCATGGCGCCGGCGATACTGTTCTTCTGTTTGTCTTCACCGAGCTGCCCGAGGACGTAATCAGCCTCGAGGATATTGCCTCCGAAAGGAATGTCCCGGCACCAGCCGACATCGGCCATCTTGCATCCGAGGACCTTTTTACGGTTGTGGATGTGGCTTCCGATCAGCGCGAGCAGCGGGAAGAGGATCCATCCGACGGTGGTGACCAGCATCATCAGGATGGAGAGGAAACGTTCCCAGCGGGAAGGCTCTTTCTCATCATCTTCATAGGCAGCGCCTTCCATCGCTTGTTCGAGATGGGTTGCGAATTCCTCGGAGTGATTGACAGAAGGGGAATAGATGCCTTTGTTAAGACGGAGGAGGATGATGACGGAATTCTTCCTGCCCAGGGGTTTGGAAGACTCCATCACCAGTTCCCCGTCCCGGAACTCGGCGGTGCCGGGGAAACCGAATCCCCACAGGCGGGTGTTGATCGTGCTGAACGGCGTCGTTTCCGAACGGACGGTCACGTCGACGTGCTGCGGCGAAGAAGACAACTCGGGCGATACCAGCTGCAGGTGCAGGGCGTCATAATCGCTGTAGCCTTCGACGACATTCGTCATCGTATAAGTTGCGGTGAAACAGTGGTCGCCGTAGCTGCCGACACCCCAGCAAAGCTCGCAGCCGTCGTCCTTCTGTACGATGCCGCACTGGTAAGCTTTCTGTTGGATGCTCCTGTGGATGTCCCAGGCGCCGATATTGGTGAAAGCGCGCCCGTTCTCGTCCGTGACGGCCAGGTCGTAGATGCGGATCTGGCCGAGATTCTCCTTGACGATGTACCATTCGGTGCCGGAAGTCACGGTGACATCCCAGACCTCGGTGACGACGGCGCTGCCGTCGGCTTTGAGGTCCAGGGTGACGGCGATGTTCTTTACCGCCGGACTGGCCGCTGAGGCGGCGACGGCAGCAAAGGCCGACAACAGGAATAAGGCCAGACGTTTCATCTAGATCTTCATTGAAGGCATCTCGGTCTTGGCAGCCTCGACCTTGAGGTATTCCTTCTCGGCGAAGCCCAGCATCTTGGCGATGAGGTTGGTCGGGAACTGGCGAACCTCGCGGTTGAAGATGGTGACCGTGTCGTTGTAGACCATGCGGCTCATGCGGACCTGGTTTTCATAGAGGTTGACGCTGTCCATGGTCTTGGCGTAGTTCTCGTTGGCCTTCAGGTCAGGATATTGCTCGGCGACGGCGATGATTTTGCCGAGAGCCTGGGTGATCATGTTCTCCTGCGCATCTGCATCGGCGGCCGAACTGCCGGAGTTGATGACCGCACGCTGGGCGATGACGTCCTTGATGGTGTTGTACTCGTGTTCGTTGTAGGACTTGACGAGCTCGGCGAGGGCGGTAAGGGCATCCCAGCGGCTGGTCTGCTGTACGCCGATCTGGCTCATGGCGTTCTTACACTTCTCGTCCTGGCTGACGAGCGTGCGCTGTACGGAAATACCCCAGATGATAACAAGCGCCAGGATGGCGACGATAATTAAGGCTGTCATAATCGTGTGTAGGATTGATTGTAAAGACAAAAATAACGATTTATTGGAATAATTATTACATTTGTACAGATACTTTCGAAAAGATGACGCAAAAAGAAATCAAGTGTTCGTTCGAGGAATATGGCTCCATCGATGAGTTGAACGCCGAGGACCGGGAGCTGGCGGGTGAAGCCATCCAAGCCATGCAAGGTGCATATGCCCCCTATTCCCATTTCCATGTCGGGGCTGCGGTACGGATGTCTAACGGACAGATCGTACGTGGCGCCAACCAGGAGAATGCGGCGTTTCCTTCAGGCCTTTGCGCGGAGCGTACGGCGATGTTCGCTGCGGGTGCGCGTTATCCGGATAAGGATATGCGGAGCATCGCGCTGGCGGGCGGCGTATACGGTCGCCTGACGGAGCAGCCGGCCACGCCCTGCGGCGCTTGCCGTCAGGTGATGGCACAGTACCAGACCAAGGCGGGGAAGCCGATGTCCGTGATCATGGTCGGGGCGCATAAGGTCTGGAAGTTTGCGTGCGTGGATGACATCCTGCCGCTGATCTTCGACAGCATTTAGTTTGCTTTTCAGAAATAATTGCTAACTTTGCCGACGGGAAAGTCGTACACGACCAGCTCCCTCTGAACTCCCCCAGG
>CAMJHJ010000110.1 GCA_946405485.1 uncultured Bacteroidales bacterium
GCCGGCAGTATTATTACAACCGTCCGCGCGTGTCCGGTGACTATCATGGGCAGGCCCCTGTGATCTGGTGCGCGCTTGCGCTTCTATCCTCGGATAAATAGGACGGCCTTATCCGACGATTTCGTCGATCCGCTTCAGTTCTTCTGCGGTGAAAGGGGCCCCTTCCAGGGCTCCGAGGTTTTCGATAATCTGTCCGGGACGGCTGGCTCCGATCAGGGCTGATGTGACCACCGGATCCCTCAGGACCCATTGCAACGCCATTTGGGAGAGTTTCTGGCCGCGCTCGCGGGCCAGGTCGGAGAGACGGGCGATCTTGGCCAGTTTGTCTTGGGTGATGGCCTCCGGCCTCAGGTAGCGGGGGTCGCGCGCCGCGCGCGAGTCGGCAGGGATACCGCCGAGGTATTTCCCGGTCAGCAATCCATTCTGCAGCGGCGCGAAGCAGATGCACCCCACACCCTCTTTCCTCAGTACATCCTGCAGACTTCCGATGCCGGGCATCGGAGTTTCGATATGGCGGTTGAGCATGGAGTAGCTGGGCTGATGGATGAGAAGGTGTATGCCTCGTGAGGCGAGCATTTTAACCATCTCTTCAGTCTGGGACGCATTGTAATTCGAGATGCCGACATAGAGCGCGCGCCCGCTCCGAACGATCTGTTCCAGGGCGCCCGCCGTCTCTTCGAGCGGGGTGTCGGGGTCCGGGCGGTGGTGGTAGAAGATGTCCACGTAATCCACGCACATGCGCTTCAGCGACTGGTCCAGGCTGGCAATCAGGTACTTGCGGCTGCCGTGGTCGCCATAGGGCCCTTTCCACATGTCATAACCGGCTTTCGTGGAAATGACCAGTTCATCGCGGTAAGGCTTCCAGTCCTTTTGGAAATGGACGCCGAAATTGCGTTCCGCTTCCCCGTAGGGAGGGCCGTAATTGTTGGCCAGGTCGAAGTGGGTGATGCCATGGTCGAAGGCGGTCCGCAGCAAATCTTGCTGGACTTCGAAGGGAGTAAGGTTCCCGAAATTGTGCCACAGCCCCAGAGAAATCGCGGGGAGCAGGAGCCCGCTGCGGCCGCAGCGCCGGTACTTCATCGCGTCATAGCGCGCCTCATTTGCCTGGTAGTCGTTCATGATTGCAAATATAAAAAACCTTCCCGAAATCGGGAAGGCTTTCGTACTGGGTAGGAGAATCGAACTCCTATTGCAAGATTGAGAATCTTGAGTACTAACCGTTATACGAACCCAGCGTCAATTTGCAGGTGCAAAGATAGATAAAAAAACCTTATCTGCAAATTTTATTTCAACTCCTTGAATTTCGACAGGGCGATCTTCTTGGGCTTGATGGTGATTTCAGCCTTGAGGGCGTCCATGACCTTGTTGTTCTCGACCTGCTCCTGGAGCATGCCGGTCTGCTTGCCCTCGGCAAGGATGCGGTTCGCAGCGTCCTTGATCATCTCCTCGGGGACGTTGCCGATGCCGTACATCGCATACTGGTAGGCGACATAACCTTCGGCGGCCTTCTGGACATCCTCGCGGGTGACTGTCAGGTTGTACTTCTCCATCAGGAAATCGCGGACCAGCTGCCAGCGGAAATCGGCCAGGAAGGAAGGGAACTCCTTCTCGATGTCTTCCATCGTGTATTTGCCTTTGTTCATCTGGAAGAGCCAGCGCTTGAGATAATCCTCCGGAAGCTCCAGGGCTGCCTTCTCGACGAAATAGTTGCGGATGTCGCGGGTCAGGCGGGCGTCGGCTTCCTGCTTGTATTCAAACTCGAGACGCTCTGCGACCTCCTTGTCCAATTCCTCATCTGTAGGGACGGGGATCTGGTCGGCCTCTTCTTTGCCCTCGTTGCGCTTGGCATAGTACTCGGAGAGATTCTTCTTCATCTCGGCCTTGGCCTCCTGGGTGATGTTGATGCTGTAGTGGGGGATGACATCCTCCTTGCTGACCTCAAAATTCACTTTCTCCGGCGTGGCAAGGTCGAAGATGAAGGTGAAGTCATTGCCGTCCACCCAGTCGATCTCGGGCTGCTTCTCGCTGTTCAGTGGCTCGCCGAGGGTATGGATGCCGCTCTCGTTGATGAATTTGTAGAGCTCTCCGCCGACGAGGTCGTTGACGGCGTCCACGAGAGCCTGCTCACCGTAGACTTTTTCGATCAGGGACATCGGGACATTGCCTTTACGGAAGCCCTTGAATTCGGCCGTGCGCTTGCGCTCGTTGAGTTTCTTCTTCTTGATGGGCGCGTAGTCGGCAGCCTCGACGGTGACGGTCAGCTCGAGATTGAGCTTGTCCACCTGGTTCTTTTCGATTTTCATGCTATGATATTGTTTATTATTTCTTTAAACAGGCCGCGAATTTAGACAAAAAAACTGAATAATCGAAAGAAAAGTGCTACCTTTAAGGTCGGTTCAATAGTCAGTGTATGGAAAAGAAGCTAAATAAAGTGTTGGTTCTCGGCAGCGGCGCCCTCAAGATCGGCCAGGCCGGCGAATTCGATTACAGTGGCGCGCAGGCGCTCAAGGCCCTGCGTGAAGAGGGGATCCGTTCCGTCCTCATCAATCCCAATATCGCTACCGTGCAGACGACGGAGGGAATTGCCGACAAGATTTATTTCTTGCCGGTTACGCCGGAGTTTGTCGAGAAAGTCATCGAGAAAGAAGCGCCCGACGGCATCCTGCTATCCTTTGGAGGCCAGACTGCCCTGAACTGCGGCGTGGAGTTGTACAAAAGCGGTTTTCTCCGGGATCACGGAGTCCGTGTCCTCGGCACTCCGGTCCAGACCATCATCGATACGGAGGATCGGGAACTGTTCGTCGAGCGTCTGGATGAGATCGAAGTCAAGACGATCAAGTCTCACGCCGCCGAGACGCTTGAGCAGGCGAAGCAGGCTGCCGCGGATGTCGGCTATCCCGTGATTATCCGTTCCGCCTTTGCCCTGGGTGGGCTGGGCTCCGGCTTCTGCGACAATGAGCAGGAACTAGTCGCCACGGCGACGAAAGCCTTCTCCTTCGCGCCCCAGGTGCTGGTTGAGAAATCGCTCAAAGGCTGGAAGGAGATTGAATTCGAGGTCGTCCGCGATCCTGAAGACCGCTGTCTCATCGTCTGCGACATGGAGAATTTTGATCCGCTGGGCATCCACACGGGAGAGAGCATCGTCGTGGCGCCTACGCAGAGCCTGACACAAAAGGAGATAGACTTCCTGCATGAGTATTCATTCAAGATCGTCCGCCATCTGGGCATCGTGGGCGAGTGCAACATCCAGTTTGCCCTGGCGCCAGACGGAAGCCTGGACTACCGTGTCATCGAGGTCAACGCCCGCCTGAGCCGTTCTTCGGCCCTGGCGTCCAAGGCGACCGGCTATCCGCTGGCCTTTGTCGCGGCCAAGATCGGCCTGGGCTATAGCCTGCCGGAAATCGGTAACGCGGCCGAGGGGCCCAAGGTCGACTATGTCGTATGTAAGCTGCCGCGCTGGGACCTGGCGAAGATCAAGGGCGTGTCCCGCGAAATCGGCACCAGCATGAAGAGCGTCGGCGAGGTGATGGCGATCGGCAAAAGCTTCGAGGAGGCCCTGCAGAAGGGTATGCGCATGATCGGGCAAGGTGCCGTGGGATTCGTGTGCAACAAACCCTACAAAGTCGACGACCTGGATTACGCCCTTTCGCATCCCACCGACACGCGCATGCTGGCGATCGCCGCTGCTTTCCAGTCCGGCTATACCGTGGACCGGATCGCGGCCTTGACCTCCATCGACCGGGTCTTCCTGGATGCTCTGTTTGACATCGAAACGACCTACCGGGAATTAGAGGCTTGCGCGAGCCTGGATGCTGTTGATAAGTCCTTGATGCTGAAGGCAAAGCGCCAGGGATTCTCGGATGTCCAGTTGGCCCGTGTGTTTGGCTGCGGCGAGGCGGCGGTTCGGGAGCGGCGGCTGAAAGAGGGCTTGCGCGCCTCTGTCAAACGCATCGACACCCTTTCGACGGGCGCCGAAGTGCGGTCCGACTACCTTTACCTGACCTATGGCTCTGACACGGATGACGTGCCCTTCGGCTCCGGGCGCAAGACTGTCATCGTCCTGGGCTCCGGCGCCTACCGCATCGGCAGCAGCGTGGAGTTCGACTGGTGCAGCGTCAGCGCCCTGGGCACCCTGCGCAGCCGCGGTTACCGGGCTGTGATGATCAATTACAACCCGGAAACGGTTTCCACCGACTATGACGTCTGCGACCGCCTTTATTTCGATGAACTGAGTTTCGAGACCGTGACTGCCATCTGCGGCCTGGAGGGCCCGGACGGCGTCATCGTCAGTATGGGCGGGCAGATTCCGAACAACCTGGCCCTGCCCCTGCAGGAGGCCGGCATCCCGTTGCTGGGTACCAGCGCCACCTCCATCGACCGGGCGGAAGACCGCAACAAATTCTCGTCCATCGTGGACAGCCTGGGTATCGACCAGCCGCGCTGGAGCGAGTTGACGACCATGGATGCCGTGGATGCTTTCGTGGAAGATGTGGGATTCCCGGTCCTCGTACGCCCGTCGTATGTGCTTTCCGGCGCGGCCATGAATGTCTGCTACAATAAGGAGAATCTGAAGCGTTTCCTGGACGAGGCCGCTGAAGTCTCGGAGGATCATCCGGTCGTCATCAGTTCCTTCATGCAGCGTTGTAAGGAAATCGAGTTCGATGCCGTCGCGGACGGCGGCAAAGTGCTGGCCTATGCGATTTCGGAGCATGTCGAATTCGCAGGTGTTCACTCCGGGGATGCGACCATCCAGTTCCCGCCGCAGAAACTCTACGGCGTCACGGCGGCCCGCATCCGCAAGATCGCGCGCAAGATCGCCGCTGCCCTGGAGATCACCGGCCCGTTCAATATCCAGTTCCTCGTGGGGGCCGGATACATCAAGGTCATCGAGTGTAACCTGCGCGCCTCGCGTAGCTTCCCATTTACCTCTAAGGTACTGAAAGTCAATCTGATCGATATGGCGACCCGCTGTATGCTGGGCGAGCATCCCGAACCGCTTGACATCGATGCCTTCGAGCTGGAATACGTCGGTGTCAAGGCCTCGCAGTTCTCCTTCTCTCGCTTGGGACAGGCCGATCCCGTACTGGGTGTCGACATGGCCTCGACCGGCGAGGTGGGCTGCCTCGGTGACAGTTTCGACGAGGCGTTGCTGAAATCGATGATCTCGGTGGGGCACCGCATCCCGCACAAATCGGTGCTGATTTCATCGGGCGATGCGCTGCAGAAGGCGGATATGCTGCCTGCCTGCCGCCTGCTCGCTTCCAAGGGCTACGTGATTTATGCGACCGCCGGGACCTTCCGCTACCTGCAGGAGAATGGCGTCCCCGCTCTCAGGGCGCTCTGGCCCAGCGAGGCGGCGATACCTTCGCCCGACCTGGCCGGCATCCCGACCGCTGTCGACCTGATCGCCCGGCATGAAGTCGAACTGGTCATCAACATCCCGAAGAATTTCTCCACCGGAGAGTTGACCAACGGCTACAAGATGCGTCGCGCCGCGATTGACTTCAATGTGCCACTCATCACCAACAGCCGCCTGGCGACGGCCTATGTTTCGGCATTCTGTAACCTGGGCGCCGATGATTTGAAGATCAAGGCCTGGGACGAGTATTAATGCATATCTTTTCGTATATTTGTACGATTTCAAATGCTGTTTAGAATCTGAACGATATGAAAAAAGGTGCAATCATTTTCTGGGTGGTCCTGGTCCTGCTTGTGGGCCTTGCCGGCTTCTTCTTTTTCCGTTTCTATTTCGTCTTCGGAGAGGGCGTGAAGGCCGGCGAACTCAACCAGGTCGTTTACAAAGGCTATGTCTGGAAGACCTATGAAGGCCGGTTGATCCAGTCCGGTTTCAAGGGCGCCAAGGGTGGCGGAAGCATCCAGTCCAATGAATTCAATTTCTCCGTCGCGGATAAGGCCGTGGCTGATTCCCTGATGCGTTGCAGCGGCAAAACCGTGGAGGTGCATTACAAGGAGTATCTCGGCGCGCTGCCCTGGAGGGGCGTCCAGAAATACATCGTCGACAGTATCCTTGCCGTTACAGTGGCTGACAAGGCGACGCTGATTCCGATTGCCGGAGAAGGGGAGTGATATGAAAAGATTTGTTTTTTTGCTCTGCGCATTGCTGCCCCTGGGGGCCTTTGCGCAGGATTTTTCCTATCTGCACATCCGTGAGGCTTCCCCGGAAGGGCGGATGCTTTCCGTTGAGGATGTCACCTTCGGAAGGGGTGTACGCCCTGCAATGAAGTATTTTGCCTGGGAGGATGAGGCGACGCTCCTGTGTTACGAAAAGGACAGTCTGCGTCATATTCCCATCGGCGGGGGTGAGGAGTGGGTGACGCCCCGTCCGTCGCCTTCAGACCGCAAGCCGGTCCTGCCTGGCGGCGCAGCAGGTGCCGTGACCGTCGCCGGTCGCACGGCCTATACCTTGGACGGCTGCATTTATGTCGAGGAAGGAAGCGTGTCACAGAAAGTGTTCGAAGGCGGTGACGGCATCGT
Source organism: uncultured Bacteroidales bacterium (assembly GCA_946405485.1). The sequence continues at coordinate 6,496 of CAMJHJ010000110.1, forward strand.
CGTCGGAGAGTCTGTGAGCCGCAACGAGTTCGGCATCAACGGAGGCTTGTTTTGGAGCCCGGACGCTTCCCGCCTTGCCTTTTACCGCAAAGATGAGACGCGTGTGACAGACTTTCCGCTGTTGGACGTCAAGACCCGCACGGGAGAGTTGCGGACGATCAAATACCCGATGAACGGGATGGCTTCCGAACGTATCACACTGGGAGTCTGGGATGCCGCCACGCATTCCGTCGTCTGGATTGAACCCACGGATTTTGACAAAGAGCGTTATCTGACTTGCGTATCATGGGATCCTTCTTCGTCCCATGTGTTCATTCAGGTGCTGGACCGCAGCCAGCACAAGATGCATCTGAATATGTATGATGCGGCCGACGGTTCTTTCGTCAAGACGCTGCTGACCGAAGAGAATGAGGCTTGGGTCGAGCCGTATGAGCCATTGCATTTTATTGACGACCAGTATTTTATCTATAGCATTGACAATCGGGACGGATATAAGAATCTCTACCTTTGCGACCTGGAGGGCGGTGTCCGCCGCCTGACCTCCTGCGCGGCTGACGTGCATTTCGTCGCGCGGGCCGGAGAATATGTGTACTATACTTCCGCCGAGGTGTCACCGGTCGAGAACCACTTGTTCCGCATCCGGATGCGCCGTCCGCGCCGCGGAGGACTGGAGCGCTGGCGTTTCGATGCGCCGCAGCGCCTGACCTGGGACGAGGGCTGGCATTCGGTTTCGTTCAACGCCGCAAAGACGTATTTCATAGACAGTTGGAGCGCTTTCGACGTACCACACGCGAGCGCTTTGCGCCGCTGTGACGGGACGCCGGTCCGTGAACTGGATCGCGCCGCCGATCCGCTGAATGGCGTGGCGACGGGTGAAATCCGGTTCGGCTCCGTTAAGAGTGCCGACGGGGCTTTCGACAACTATTTCCGTCTTTATCTGCCGGTCGGTTTCGATCCTGCGAAGAAATATCCTCTCGTCGTTTATGTGTATGGAGGTCCTCACAGCCAGATGGTTCAGGATCGATGGCTGGCGGGTATACGGCCGCTGGAGATGTACTGGGCCCAGCACGGCTATGTCGTCTATGTCCAGGACAACCGGGGTACGTCCAATCGTGGCACTGCCTTCGAGAAGGCGATCAACCGTGCCTGCGGGCAGGTCGAGATGCAGGATCAGATGGCGGGCATCCGTGAGTTGCTGAAAGCACCCTGGGTGGACGTGGACCGTGTCGGTGTCCACGGTTGGAGCTACGGTGGTTTCATGACGATATCTTTGTTGACCAACTATCCGGAGGTATTCAAGGTTGGCGTCGCCGGCGGTCCTGTGATCGATTGGAAGTGGTATGAGGTGATGTACGGCGAGCGCTACATGGATACGCC
>CAMJHJ010000111.1 GCA_946405485.1 uncultured Bacteroidales bacterium
ATCCAGCTCCGCGTCAAGGACCTCCACGAGCGGGAGGACATTATCTGACGCCGGTCAGGAATCAAGTTTATCTGTGTAAGCTCACCGACACGATGGAGCCGGCGGGGGAAACGCATCGCGCGAGCAATTTGCCGGAGCGCCGGATTTCTATCGACCGCGTATGCTCCTCCTTGTTGAGAAGCAGGACGGCCAGCGTCCCGTCCGGGTTGGCAAAGGCCTGGCATTGAAGACTACCGGTCTCAGGCCCCTTGCAGCCCAGCATCGTGGCACCGCGCTTGATGACCTTGCTGCAATGCGCCAGGTCATAATACTGGCTGTTTCGCGAGAGTACTTCTCCTGTCTCGGAAGAAAGGGTGATCACACCGAAACAGGTGCTGCAACCGCCCGGGCGGAAGGGGCGCCGGTTTTCGTCCAAGGCCAGATTCCAGAGGGTGACACCCTGGCAGCCGCGGGCAAGCGTCCCCATGAAAATGGATTCGAAATCACCCAGCACCCGTTTGGAAAAGTCGTAGTTCCACATCCCGATGGATGCCTCCGTGAAGTAGATGTCCTTGTCCGGAGCGGCGGCGCGGATATGGTCCAGTTCTGAGACATGGCCGCCGTAATTGTGCCAGGCTGAGCCGGCGACATAGCGGGACGCCAGGGAATCAGCCATGACATGGAGCGGGTAATCGCGCTGGTCCGGGATACGGTCGTAGTTGTAATTATGGTCGAAAACAAGGATCTTGGTGTCCAACCCGGCCTCTGCAAGGGCGGGTCCGAGGGCAGTGCCTATAAATGCAGCTTGCTCCTGCCAGGTCATGTACAGGGACATCGAGTTGCCCGGGTGGAGGGGCTCATTCTGGGGCGTGACGGCAAAGACCCGGAACCCTTCCGACTGGAGGGTCTGTATCCAGCGGACGAAATATGCGGCGTATTCCTTGTAGCATTCCGGCTTGAGGGAGCCTCCACGCCAGTCATAGTGGTCTGAATCGTCGTCCACGGACTCCCGTTTCATCCAGCGGGGAGGAGACCAGGGGGAACCGATGATCCGGACATCCGGGTTGATGGCATACACTTCCCGGAGGATGGGGAACAGATAATCCCTATCCTCGGGATGGACGGCAAAATGCTCCAACCCCGGTGTGTCGCACCAGGTGAAGTCTTCGTCCACACTGAAGTCCGAAGCTCCTATGCTGCAGCGTATCAGGCTGAATCCCAAACCTTCTGCCGGATCGAAGAGTTCCTTGAGCAGGCTCTGTCGGGCCTCGGGAGACATTTTCAGCAGGTTGTAGCAGCTGGCACCGGTTAGCGCCGGACCGAACCCGGTGATGGCGGGGGTTGCCAGGGATGCGCCGATATCAACCGTAACGCATTCTCCATCAAAGGGCCCGGCATTCCCGTCGGGTTGATGCCGGAATAGTTGGGACCCGTCGGCAGTGGTGATATAGATGTCGGCCTGATAGGGCAGTCCCGTACAGGATAGCAGCAGCGCAAGGGTGGCTGCAAGCAGGGCTGTCGCACGCATGGTTTTACTAGAATAAGGTCAATTCTTCAATCTCTTCCGGCTCCTTGAGGTCGGAGAAACGCTCGTCGGGAGTATTGCCGTCCGGGAGTTCGACCTCGGGCAGGTCGACGTCGATGATGTCGCTCATGTCGATCTCGCCGGCCAGGTTCTGCGGCTCGGCTTCTTCTGTGGCATTCGGGTCGATGTCGTCCTCCGGTTTGTGCAGGGGCTCGACGAAACGCACCTTCTTCACGTCCAGGGAATGGCAGCGCTTGCCCTTTGCGGTGAGACCCTTCTTGGCGATGAATTCCTCGGCCTCGATGATTTCGGGCTCGCGGCCCTCGTTCTTGCCCTTGAAACTTACCTCGAAGCGCGGATGCAGGTCTTCGCTGAGCTCGACCAGATAGGAGGCCTTGCCGTCGGCGATGAAGGAGACGGGCGTATTGTCGCTCAGGGTGAAGGAGAAACGCTTGACATAGAAGGCTTTGACCTTCGGATCGCCGTCGTAATAAAGGGCGGTGAAGGTCTTGCCGGGCTCGAACTTCTCGATACGCAGCACGTCGCCCTGGTAGCGGTTGCTGAGGTCGAAGGAGGTGGTGTAATAAGTGCCGTTCTTGAACACGGCGAGCACCTTGTCCTGCGTGTCGAAGGCGCCCAGATACAGGCCGCGGCCTTCATCGTTGAGCTTCTGGATGTCTTCGTCGTACCAGATGTCCTTGCCGGAGATCGTGGACACGCCCTTGCTCTTCAACTGGATGCGCTGGATCGGGTTCTTGGCCACGAGGTTGCCTCGGGAAGTGCGGCCCTTGATGCCCAGCTCTGAGAAGTCGTATTCCCCGGTCTGCTTCTTGAGTTTCGGACGCGGCCGGTAGTAGATCTTTACCGTCTCGGCCTCGCCGTTGTGGTTGGCCGTGAACCAGAGGATCTTGGACCCGGTCTTGCCCTGGGTGATGTCGTATTCCTTGTCGCGGGTGACGGAAGTGATGTTGAAACGTTTGGCGTAGGAGACGGCCGTGTTGCCGTCGCGGTAAATGACGTTGTAGGTCGTCCGCTCGTCTCCGCGGTTGAAGACGCCGACATAGATCAGGTCGGGCCAGAAGAAGGCCTTGTCGCTGATCTTGGTGATCTTGTAGAGGCCCTGCTTGTTGATGGCGATGATCTCGGACATGTCGGAGCACTCGCCGATCAGGGTGACGCCGTCCTCGCGCTTGAGATTCATGCCGACGAAGCCGGCGGAGAGGTTGGCATAGAGCTTGGCGTTGTTGTTGACCACCTTGGTGACGGCGATCGTCTCGAAGGAAGTGATTTCCGTCTGGCGCGGGAAGTCCTTGCCGTATTTCTTCTTGATGCCCTTGAACCAGTCGATGGTGTATTTCGTGAGGTGATCCAGCTTGTACTGGATGTCCCGCATCTCGCCCTCGATCGCGAGGATCTTCTCGTCGATGGCTTTGGTGTCGAACTTGGAAATCTTGCGGACCGGTTTTTCAACCAGCTTGAGGATGTCCTCGCGCACGATCTCGCGGCGGAAGAGATCCTGGTACTCCTTCATCCGGGCGAAAATCTCGTCGATCTGCGTATCCCAGTCGCGCTGGTCCTGTTCCAGCACCTTGTAGATCCGGTTCTCGAAGAAGATGCGCTCCAGGGAGTTATAGTGCCATTCTCCTTCCAGTTCGTCCAGTTTGATGCGCAGCTCTTCACCCAGCAACTCCATCGTATGGAAGGTGTCGTAGCGCAGGATCTCCTCGACGTCGAGGAACTGGGGCTTGTTGTCCTTGATGACGCAGGCGTTGGGGGAGATGCTGGTCTCGCAGTCCGTGAACGCGAAGAGCGCATCGATGGTCTTGTCGGGAGAGACGTCGTTGGGCAGATGGATGACGATTTCGACCTTGGAAGTCGTCATGTCCTCGATCTTCTTGATCTTGATCTTGCCCTTGTCCTTGGCTTTCAGGATGGAATCGATGACGATCTGGGAGGTCTTGCCGTAGGGGATCTCCGTGATGGCGATGGTGTTCTTGTCGCGCTTCTCAATCTTGGCGCGGACCTTGACCACGCCGCCTCGGCGCCCTTTCTGGTACTTCGAGCAGTCGGCGTAACCGCCGGTGGGGAAGTCCGGATAGAGCTGGACCTCCTTACCTTCCAGGATGTCGATGGAGGCGTCGAGCAACTCGTTGAAGTTGTGCGGCAGGATCTTGGACGCCATGCCGACCGCGATGCCTTCCGTGCCTTGCGCGAGCAGGAGCGGGAAACGCACCGGGAGCTCGACCGGCTCCTGGTTGCGACCGTCGTAGGATGTCATCCAGTGCGTGACCTTGGGGTCGAAGATGACTTCCTTGGCGAACTTGCTCAGGCGCGCCTCGATGTAACGCGGGGCGGCGTTGCTGTCGCCGGTGAGGATGTTACCCCAGTTTCCCTGGCAGTCGATGGCGAAACCTTTCTGTCCCAGCTGCACGAGGGCGCCCAGGATGGACGCGTCTCCGTGCGGATGGTACTGCATCGCCTGTCCGACGATGTTGGCGACCTTGGTGTAGTTGCCGTCGTCCATCTTGTACATCGCATGCAGGACGCGGCGCTGGACCGGCTTCAGGCCGTCCACGATGTGCGGGACCGCACGCTGCAGGATGACGTAGGAGGCATAGTCCAGGAACCAGTCCTTGAACATGCCCGACAGCTTGTACTTATGCGAGTCGCTTCCCAGCAGACGGGAGAATTTGCCGGAGGATTCACCCTCGTCGACTTCCTTCTCGTCGTCGAGCTGTTCGTCGTTGATCATGATATCGTCTTCTTCCATAATTCAGTTTATTCTTCGTATCCGAAGCGCCGGAGCTCTTTGCGGCTCTCACGCCAGTCCGGGTCCACCTTGACATACAGGCTCAGGAAAACCTTCTTCTGGAAGAAGTCCTCCATTTCGAGCCGTGCCTGTGTTCCGAGGCGCTTCATCGCCGCGCCCGCCTTGCCGATCAGGATGCCCTTCTGGCTGTCCCGCATCACGTAGATGACGGCGCCGATCTCATAACGCTCGGTCCCTTCCTTGAAGGTCTCGATCTCCACCTCGCAGCAATAGGGAATCTCCTCCCCATAGTTGAGCAGGATCTTTTCCCGGATGATTTCCGAAGCGAAGAATCGCAGGTTGCGGTCTGTGAAGGTATCCTTGTCGTACCACGGCGGGCAGACCGGAAGCCGCTCCACGATCGCGTCGAAGATGCTGTCCAGATTGAAGCGCTCCTGCGCCGAGGCCGGGATGACCAGGGCCTTGGGCAGCTGCTCCTTCCACCAGGCCATCAGCTCCAGCACCTTGGGCTGGTCGCTGATGTCTATCTTGTTGATGACCAGGATGACGGGGCAGCTAAGTCCCCGGAGTTTCTCGACGTATTCCCCGTTCTTGTCCGGTTTCTCGACCGTATCCGTCACATACAGGATGATGTCTGCATCCCCGATGGCTCCGTCCACGAAATTCATCATGTTCTTCTGGAGCCGGTAATTGGGCTTCAGGATGCCCGGGGTGTCGGAATACACGATCTGGAAATCCTCTCCGTTGACGATGCCCATGATGCGGTGGCGCGTCGTCTGGGCCTTGGCCGTGACGATGCAGAGCTTTTCGCCCACGAGGGCGTTCATCAGCGTGGACTTGCCGACGTTCGGGTTTCCTATGATGTTGACGAATCCGGCGCGATGCTCCTTAGACATAGGCGCCCATCTTCAGGATGTTGACCTCTCCCTGGGAGAGATATCTCCATTCGCCTTTCTGGAGGCCCTTCTTGGTCAGGCCTGCGAAATACACCCGGTCCAGGGCGCGGACGTCATAGCCGAGAGACTCGAAAATGCGGCGTACGATGCGGTTCTTGCCGGAATGGATTTCGATGCCCAGCTTGCGGTGGTCGTGCTCGTCGATAAATTCGAGTTCGTCGGCCTTGATCTCTCCGTCGGAGAGCTGGATGCCGGAAAGGATTTTATCATAGTCTTCCTGCGTGAGCGGATGGTCGAGCAGGACCTGGTAGATCTTTTTCTTATCGTAAGAGGGGTGGGTGAGGCGCTCAGCGATCTCTCCGTCGTTGGTGAACATCAGCACGCCGGTCGTCGCCTTGTCCAGTCTTCCGACGGGGAATACGCGGCCCTGGCAGCCCTTGAGCAGGTCCATCACGGTCTTTTCCGCATGGGGGTCGCTGGCGGTGGTGACATAGCCTTTGGGCTTGTTCATCACGACGTAGACTTTCTCTTCGCCCTTGAGACGCTCGCCGTTGAAACGTACGTCGTCGTTGATGACGTTGACTTTGGTGCCGAGTTCGGTCACGACTTCGCCGTTGACGGTCACGACGCCGGCCTGGATGAAGGTGTCGGCTTCGCGGCGCGAGCAGACGCCGGAGTTGGCGATGAACTTGTTGAGACGCATCTCATCCTTGGTCATCACCGGTGCGGAGTCGAAATCGGAATATTGGAGTTTCTCGACCTGCGGGCGGCTCTCCAGCATACGGTCGATGCCGCTGTCGTCCTTGAAGGCGTCCTCTTTGCGGAAAGGCTTGCGTCCTTTCTGGTAAGCGCCCCGGCCACCGGCTTTGGGATAGCCGCCGCGGCCCTGGCTTTCGCCGTAGTTTTTGCGGGGGGCTCCATATTGGCTCCTGCGTTCACCGTAAGGGCGGTTCTCACTGTCGCCATAGCTGCGGCGCTCGCCATATCCCCGGTTCTCGCCGTAGTCTTTGCGGGGACCGCTGAAATTGCTGCGGCGCTCGCCGTAGCCGCGGTTCTCGCCATATTCCTTGCGGGGGCCGCCATACGAATTCCGACGCTCGCCATACGGCCGGTTCTCACCGTCGCCATAGCTGCGGCGCTCGCCGTAACCGCGGTTTTCGCCATACTCTTTACGGGGACCGCCGTAATTGCTGCGACGTTCGCCATAGGGGCGGTTTTCACCGTACTCCTTGCGGGGGGCGCCGTAGCTGCGATGTTCTCCATAGTTCTTCTGGCCTTCGTTGCCGGTCCCGACTTTCTTCCGGGGCCTCAGTACCCTTCCTTCCGAAGAGTATCTCTTTTCGCCGTTCTGCCCGTAATCCCTACGGCCTTCGGCGTCCTTCTTGTAATCTTCCATGATTGATTAAACCAACAATTGTTTGTGTGATAAGTAGTTATTTAAGTTTGAACACGTATGTTATCGTACCTTGCTGCATTGCGGGCGCGTCCATTTTCTGTTTGAAACGCGTATTCATCGCGGCGTTGCGGGCCGCCGCCCAGAGGTTCTTGTCCGTGACGGTCGTGCCATCGGCGCCTGCCTGCGCTCGGACCACTTTCCCATAATTGTCCACCCAGATCGTCACGACCACGGTGCCGCTCTCCTGCACGTTATAGCTGGGGCGGGGAAGGGAGCCTTCGGTACCGCGGCCCTCCAGGTGCGCGTTGGCGACACCTTCCGTCTTGCCGGCGTCGGTGTTGCCGCCGGGCTGTCCCGCCTTGAAGGTCGCGCCGGCTTCACGTGCACCGTGCGGCGCGGTCAGGCTCGTGTCTTTGCGCGACATGCCGGGGAAGGAGGCACGCGGGTCGAGTGCCTGCTCCTGCTCCACCGCCGGCGTCTCCACATCTCCGTGACTGTCGGGTTTCGTGGCCGGGGTCAGGTTGTTTTTCGCGGTCGTCTGATAGGGCGATTCGCTGCGCTGGACCAGCTCGACGGGTTTCGTGCGGTCAATCTCTTCCGTCTCCGGCTGGATGCCGCGGAAATGCTGCTTGAACTGCTCTTCCGGCTGCTCCGAGAAATCCAGGAGGAAAGTCGTCTCCGGCGGCGGGGGATAGAGGTATTTAAAGCCCGTAAAGACGCAAAGAACACACGCGAGGACGTGGATCGTCACCGCCAGGGCGATGCCAATCACGGACGAGGCGCGTTCGCGCTGTTGTCTTTCGCGGAGATATTCTTTCATCGTAACTCAGTCTTATTCGGGTTGGGTCGCCAGGATGACCTTGTAGTGGTTGCGCTTGGCGATGTTCATGATGCCCACCACTTCCTTGATGGGGACGGATTCGTCGGAATAGATGGAGAACGTGGGGTCTTCCTCTGTCTGGAGGAGCTCCACGAGACCGTCCTCGACCGCCTCATAGCTGAGGGGCGCCTCGTCTCCGTTGATGTGGTAGGTATAGCGGTCGTCTCCCCAGTCTTTGATCGAAACGCTGACGGTCGCCTTGGCGTTCACCTGCCCGGTGCTTTTCGGGAGCAGGAGCTTGAGCGCGTTGGGATTGACCAGCGTCGAGGTCACCAGGAAGAAGATGAGCAGCAGGAACACGATGTCCGTCATCGAGGACA
>CAMJHJ010000112.1 GCA_946405485.1 uncultured Bacteroidales bacterium
GTCGAGAAACCCTGGAAGTCCGGCGGCATCTACGGGCCCGCGATCGACAAGATCTGCGCCGAGCTGGAGCAGGCCGCGCAATTTGCGGAGTCCGATTTGCAGAAAGAGTATATCGCCTTGCTGGTCAAGTATTACCGGACCGGCGACCTGCGGGTCTGGGACGATTACAACATCGCCTGGGTGAAGGACACCCTCGGCAAAGTGGATTTCGTCAACGGCTTCGTGGAGGATTACAACGATCCGCTCGGACGCAAGGGCGCCTGGGAAGCGATGGTCAACATCCGCGACGACGAGGCCTCCCGCCGCACGGAAATCCTGAGCGCCAACGCCCAGTGGTTCGAGGATCACTCCCCCGTCGACCCGCGCTTTAAGAAAAAGACCGTCAAGGGCGTGTCGGCCAAGGTCATCAACGCCCTGGCCCTTGCAGGAGACTGCTACCCTTCGACGCCGATCGGCATCAACCTGCCCAATGCGGACTGGATCCGCAAGGAATATGGTTCCAAGTCCGTCACCATTGCCAACATCACCCACGCCTACGACCTTTCGGCCCAGGAACTGCCCAACAGCTCCCTCGCCGAATTCGCCTGGGACGAAGCGGAAATCGCCCTGGCCAAGCAATACGGCAATATCGCGGATGAGATCCACACCGACCTGCACGAATGCCTGGGCCACGGTTCCGGACAGTTGCTGCCGGGCGTGTCGACGACCGCGATGGGTGAATACTCTTCAACCCTGGAAGAGGCCCGCGCCGATCTTTTCGGCCTCTATTATGCCGCCGACCCGAAACTGGTCGAGCTGGGCATCCTGCCCTCTCTGGATGCTTACAAGGCCGAATACAGCAATTACATCCGCAACGGCCTGATGGTGCAGTTCAACCGCGTGGAACTGGGCAAGCCCAACACGGAAGCCCATATGCAGAACCGCAAACTGATCGCTGAATGGTGCTACGAAAAGGGGGCTGCGGACAAGGTTATCGAGAAAAGGGTACGCGACGGCAAGACCTATTTCGTCGTCAATGACTACGAAGCGTTGCGGGGTCTTTTCGCACAGCTCCTCGCTGAAATCCAGCGTATCAAATCCGAGGGCGACTATGCCGCCGGAAAGGCGCTGGTGGAGACCTATGCGGTCCATATCGATCCCGTCCTGCACAAAGAAGTCAAGGAACGCTATGATGCGCTGGGCCTGAAACCGTATGGCGGCTTCATCAACCCGGACATCGTACCGGTGGTCCGGCGCGGCAAGACCGTGGACTACAAGTTGGTCTACAACGACGATTATCTCGCCCAGATGCTCGCCTATGGACGCGACTATGCAGCGCTGGATTAAGGATTATTCCTATTATCTGCGGATGGAGCGGCAGATGTCGCCCCACACCGTGGCGTCCTATTGCTCCGAGGTCCGGGATTTCTTCGAGGCGTCGGGAGCCTCCCCTTCCGAGGCCGGAGCGGATGCGGTGATGGACTATCTGGCCGAACGCTCGGGGAAGGTCTCCAAACGCACCCAGGCGCATATCCTTTCTTCCCTGCGTTCTTTTTTCGACTGGATGATCCTGGAAGGCGAAAGGAAGGATAACCCCTGCGACCCGGTGGAGGCCCCGAAGCTGGGCCGTTACCTGCCGGCGGTCCTGTCCGAGGAAGAAGTGACTGCTATCCTGGAATCCGTGAACCTGTCAGACTGGATGGGCCTGCGGGACCGGGCGATCCTGGAGGTCCTGTACGGCTGCGGGCTGCGCGTTTCGGAGGCCGTGGGGCTGCGTATCTCAGACGTTTATATGGAAGAAGGATTCGTGCGCATCATCGGCAAGGGTGACAAACAGCGCATCGTCCCGCTCGGAGAAGAGGCGGCGGATGCCATCCGGAAGTATCTGGACGCACGGATCGATCCGGCGGACACGGATTCCGAGGACATCCTGTTCCTGAACCGCTTCGGGCGTTCCCTCAGCCGTGTCGCCATGTTCAATATGATTAAGGCGCAGGCGCTTGCAGCCGGTATCCGGAAAGAGATTTCGCCACACACGTTCCGGCACAGTTTCGCTACGCATATGATTGAGCACGGGGCGGATTTGCGGGCGGTGCAGGAGATGCTGGGGCACGAGAGCATCCTCACGACGGAGATCTACACGCACGTCGATTCTTCCACCTGGCAGGCCGCCGTCCTGGAGCATCATCCGCGAGGGTAGGTTGTCGTCAGCAGACAGGGACGCAATCTTAGGAAGCAGGAAAGAACCCTTCGGGGAATGCTTCCTAAGATTGCGTCCCTGTCTGTTGATACGAAGGCCCTACTGCGGCGATGCGACGCAAGGGGCAAGCTTGGCGCCCTGATCGGGTTTCAGGATGCCGGCTTTGACCAGATTCTCCACGGTCCAGTCATTTTGCGGAGACGCGGAACGGAAAAGTACGATGCCGTGTGCAGCATAGGAGCGGATGTAAGGGTGCCGCTTCAAAGAATCTTCCGGCAAGGTCCACAGGGGGTAACGAAAAGGTTTTGAGACCACGATCAGGTCCGCGAGCGCATCGTATTTCTCACGGTCAAACTTCCAGATGTCCATCAACTGCTCGGGATAGGAGTAGCCGCCCAATTCTTTCCGATAAGAGACCATCCGCCCGGCATAGAAAGGGCCGATGCCCGGCAGGGCGTCGAAGGCCGCCGAGTCCGCTGTGTTCAGGTCCAGTTTGGGAATACGGATATAAGGCTCCAGGCGCTCGTAGACAGAGTCCGCTACCACGAAGGAGCGGGCGAAATCCTCCTTGCGGCGGAAGCGGCCGCCCTTTTCCCGATAGTGCAGGATCGCCTGCGCCTGCTTTTCGCTGAAACCCAGCCGGCACAACTCCTCCCCGGAGACTGTATTGGGATTGAATGGGAAGGATTCGTAGCGCCGGGGCGTAAAGCGGCGACCTACGGACTGCGCACCCGGGGAATGCGGAGCATCGCGCCGGACGGAGACGGGTTCACTGACACCGTCCACCCGGCCATCCTCCTTTAAGCGGTCGCCGGCAGCCTGATTCCCGGCCAGTAGCCGACTGGCCAGCGCCGGATCCACCACATAGACCGTGTCCGGCCGGTCCCGGTGGGCGACGACGGCCGTGACCGAGACCTTGTAGACGAACAAGGCCAGCTGATAACCGATGATCAGGAAAACGAGCGCGATCGCGCCTACCCGGAATGTTGCGGAAGGACGTCTATCTTCCTCCGCCGGATCTTGTCTTTTCATCTTCTCCCTCCTCTTTCTCTCTGCGACGGGCCGGAGCGCCCGCCACCACGATGACGATTTCACCTTTGGGTTCGTGCTCCTTGAACCAGGCCGACACCTCGGCGAGCGTGCCGCGCCTGTGTTCTTCATGGATCTTGGATATCTCGCGCGCCACGGAGCAGAGGCGCTCGGGGCCGAAAAACTCGGCGAACTGATCCAAGGTCTTCACCAGACGGTAGGGTGACTCATAGAACACCATTGTCCGCGTCTCCCCTTCCAAAGCCTTCAAAGCCGTCTGACGCCCTTTTTTCTGGGGCAGGAAGCCCTCGAAACAGAAACGGTCGCAAGGCAGGCCAGAAGACACGACGGCCGGGATGCAGGCCGTAGCCCCCGGCAGAGTCTGCACCTCGATTCCTTCCGCCGCGCAGGTCCGGACCAGCAGGAAACCGGGATCCGAGACACCCGGTGTGCCCGCATCGCTGACCAACGCCACGTCCAGTCCCGCCAGGATGCGCTCCTTGACGGCCTCGACGGTCTGGTGCTCATTGTACTTATGATGAGACTGGAGACGGCCGTGGATGTCATAATGCTTGAGCAGGACGGAGGTCGTCCGGGTGTCTTCCGCCAGGATGAGATCCGCCTCCTGCAACACCTTCACGGCCCGGAAAGTCATATCCTCCAGGTTGCCGACGGGGGTAGGGACGATGTACAGCTTGCCTGCCATCACCGGCTCAACTTGCGGCGCACGGCCATCATGAAGCGGTAGACCACTTCGGAATCCAGGTTCCAACCGGGATAATTGCTGCGGATGAAGTCTTCCGCCTGAGACAGGGTCTCGTACGAATTGAACAGCGCGATCGTAGCCTGGAACGCCTGCGCATCCCCCTTGAAGAGCGTATTGACAAACAGGATGCGGTCGTTGAGCGAGATGCCGCTGATGATGTTGCGGACCGGGGAACCGGGGATGTCGGTCTTCCAGGCGCATTTCTCGGCCATCACGTCGATGACCGCCGGTTTCGGTTTGGGCATCTCGGGCTCGGGGATGACCGGGGCCGGTTCAGGCTCTGCCACGAACACGGTTTCGGGTTCCGGCTCAGGGAACACGACCGGTACGGGTTCCTCGACGACAGGAGCGGGCTCTTCGATGACCGGATCCGGCAGTTCGACGGCAACGTCATCCAGCTCGATGGGCGCTTCGATGACCGGTTCCGGCTCGGAAACGACGATGGGAGCCGGTTCCGGCTCAGGGATGACGACAGGCTCGGGGGTCGGTGCAACCGCAGCTGCGGGAGCGACAGAAGGCTCCGGCTCAGCGACGGGCTCGGGTTCGTCCGCTTCGTCAAACTCCATGAAACCCTCCAGCTCGGCGAGCTGCAGCTCCACTTCCGCAATCTTCCCGTTGATGACGCCCAAGGCCTCCCGGATCTCAGACAAAATCTGCCACCCTGTCTTTTTCATAAAGCAAAACTTTCCTAAATTTGCACAAGTACTGCAAAAGTAAGGAAATGTTTTCAGAAAGTTTCAAAAAATCAGGCTGCATCGAAGTAATTTGCGGCTCCATGTTTTCCGGTAAGACCGAAGAGCTGATCAGAAGGCTGAAAAGGGCCCAGTTCGCCAACCAGAAAATCGCGACATTCAAGCCCGTCATCGACAAGCGCTACTCCGATGAAGACGTCGTCTCGCACGATCTCCACAGCATCAAATCGAAACCCATTTCCTCCCCTGCGGAGATGCTGGACGTACCTGCGGACACCGAGGTCGTCGGCATCGACGAGGCACAGTTCTTCGATGAAAGTCTAGTGAGCGTCGCACAGACCCTGGCCGACCGGGGCATCCGCGTCATCATCGCCGGCCTGGACACCGATTACCTCGGAAAGCCTTTCGGCCCCATCCCGGCCCTGCTGGCCGTGGCCGAGGACGTCCAGAAAGTCCATGCCATCTGCGTACGATGCGGCGCGCTCGCGAACCACTCCCACCGCCTGTCCAAGAGCAAGAAACTGGTGGTGTTGGGAGAGAAGGATGTCTATGAGCCCTTGTGCAGGAATTGCTACAATGAAGCCATCAAGGCTGAGAAGGCCTAGTTCAGCATCTTCATCACGACCGTGATCTTCTGTGCGGCGCACCAGAGCCACACGGTCCCGTCATCCCCGATCCGCTCGACCTTGAAGGACAAGCCGCTGCGGGTCACGATGTCATCATCCGTCGTCCATTGAAGAAAGCCTGTGAGGACCTGGCCGTTCTCATGCGGCACTTCGGACAGTTTCAGCAGGAAATAGTCAGACATCGTATCCGTCCCGGCACGGAATTCCTTGCGGCCCCGGTTGAACGCGATCTGGGACGAGCCGGGCGCATAACTGTAGGTCACGATGCCTTTGACTTTAAGACAGACATCCGTAATCTCCAAGTCGGATTTGCTGAATCCGTCCCGGTTGCAAGCTGCCGCGAGCAGCACGATGGCCAGCAGCCATCCTATGCGGAATCCTGTTTTCATTTGACGGAGACCTCCCTGATGATGATGTCCTGCGTCCCGTCGGCATAGCTTACGACAGCCTTGAGCGTTCCGGCGTTACGGATCTCATAATAACCGTCCGTTCCGGGGGCGATGCCGCGACCGTTGAGCGTCCAGGCCACCCCGGTCGCTCCCTGCGCATTCATCACTCGGAGCGGGATCTTGTTTTTCGAGGTATTGCCGCTGTTGCGACGGGCAGACGAGCCCATGTTGATATAAGGCAGGCCGCCATATCGGGACGTCGTAAATTCCAGCCGGAAGGGAAATACCTCCTCATCGTCAATGACATAGCAGAGAGAGAGGGTATAGCTCTCACCCGGATTCAAACCTTCCAGGACCAAGGCATACTTACCGGATTCATAGCTGTCCACCAGGCGCTCTTCCGTCGTCCCCCTCGAGTCCGTCCAGCGCACCAGGGTGGGCAGTCGCTTGCACGACTCCACGTCGGTATGCCAGTTGAAGATGGCGGCATCCTGGAAAACATCCTCCAGGTCCAGCGCAATCGGTCCGTTGACTGAAAAACCGATGACACCGCTGTTCTTCCTGATCCCGACCAGCGAATAGGGTGACGTCTCTCCGCTCCAGAACAAAAACGGCGGATCGGATACGGGCGTGAGTGAGTTATGCGTACTATAAGGGAAGAACACCTGGGAAACTGTCGAGGCACGGGGAAGCGCCGCGATGATCCGGGCACAGGGGTGGTCCGGACGGCAGTTGACTTCATTGTACTCCCAACGCTCCGCAGCCGTCATGTTCCTTTCTGATTCCTCGGAATAGCCGGCATCACGGGAGGATTTGTCCAACTGATAGACCAGCAAACCGCTGCCGCCGATGAAACGGTCCCAGCCCGAAGAGGCACGGCATTCGAAAAGGAAATACTCCCCTTCCGTATCGGAATCCATGCGGAACCCGCGCCGCGTCGTCGTCATGGGATCCAGGTTCCAGACTCCGGCTTCCAGCATCTCCGGCTCAATCAAGCCGAGCATTTCAAGTTCGACGACCGTATAGTTCGGCGGCGTCCGGCCGTCGTTGTTATAATTGCCGACATCCATCAGGGAAAGCGTCCCCCAGAGACCGTCCGTCTTGCCCCCGCTCTTTTCGGCATCCACGTCATAGAAATCCGGCAGCCCGAGAATGTGGCTGAATTCGTGGCAGAAGGTGCCGATGCCGGTCAGGCTCAGTTCTGCGCGGCCGACATTCATCAATTCCGACGACATCGCATAGCTCGTAAGGAGTTTCCCGTCCAGACGGAGGCGGATGCCTGCGGAAATGAAATCCCAGGCGTGCGGCCAGATATGGTCGTCGGAGGCGCCGCCGTCGGCAGGATTGCCGCCGGCATAGAACACATAAATGAAATCGTATTGCGAGAAGTCGACATCCGGGTCAGACAAGGTGCAGGCTTCCGCGGCCGCCACGGCGGCACGCCGGTCATTCCCGTCCTCATCATCCTCCCCATAGTAAGCATGGTCCCGGGACAGGGTGACGACCGGACCCACATCGAAACCAAACTCCCGCGCTCCCCGGAACTGGGCGTTGAAGTACTCGAGCGCACTGCCCGAAGCCCCTTCATAGTTATATCCCGTCTGGGTCAGCATACGCTGGAAGTCCTCCCGGGTGAAGCGGAATGCGATGTCTGTAAACTGGGCCAGGATCACGATGGCCCGGCTGCTCGGCGTCTCGTCGGCGCGGGTGGGCGGCTGAACGCCCGGCAGCACGGAAGCCGGACGGCGCCGGATGGAACTGCGCCGGAGCGGAGGAATCGACCGGCTCGCCGCGCGGGCTGCTTCCGAACCGGAAGCTCCGACGGCGACGCCGGAATCGCGTTTCCGGCCCTCCGCATCATAATAGGCATAACGAAGGGTCCGCGTCGCATCATCCAAGATGAGCGCGCACCCTTCCGTCGTCATCATGGAATGACCGTTCTCGTCACCGCGAATGATATACTCCACCACCGTCCCGTCCGGCTGCGTGTGACGCAGGACCCCCGGCCGTGCCGGCACCGCTCCAAGCGGAAGCGCGGCAAGGATCAGGAAGGTCAGGCAGTAGCAGAGGCGTTTCACGG
>CAMJHJ010000113.1 GCA_946405485.1 uncultured Bacteroidales bacterium
GGGCTGAAATCTCCCGCATTTTGCTGATAATCATTGCAGACAGGCACGGAGAGTAGGGCTTCGACCAAATCTCCTTATATTCTGGATATTGCTCCAGGACACTTTTCTTTTCCTGCAAACCAAGGGTTTGGTATCTGTACGTAGCGCCTCCGGTTCTGAAAAAACAAACATCGACATTAATCTCTTTGAAGGTATGACATCCTTCCAGAAAACGTTCCAAGATGAATTTCCAATCGGAAACAAGACGCAAGGATTCATCATAAGGGTATTCCAGCAACAACCCCCGCCGGATGAAAGTGGCTTGATGGCTGGTGGATGAAGTCAGCAGATGTTTCAGTGTATAAGCGTGGCGAGAAGCCGTAAACCCTCTGATCTTATCGTTCTCATTGACGACGATTTCGTTCCCGAGGATGATGTCTGCATCGTTTAAATGCTTATGGACTTGAGAGAGGACGCGGGGTGAAACAAAGAGGTCCCCCGCGTTCATGAAGATACAGTAATCACCGGTAGACAGCCTGACACCTTTGTTCATCGCTTCGTAAATGCCGCTGTCCGGCTCGGAAACCCAGTTGGTGATTCCGGACAGATGCTCTTTCAGGTAGGCAACGGTTCCGTCCTGGCTGGCTCCGTCCACGATGATATACTCGAAATCGGAATAGTCCTGCCCGACAACGGAGGGCAGGGTCCTGCGCAATCCGGGCAAGTTGTTGTATGTGACGGTTATGACGGAAATCTTCATCGTTCATTTGTCATTTGAGCCATATGCCAGCAGCCCGGCCGGACATCAGTTTCGTAAGCTGTATCTTGCCGAGAACCGCCTGGACGATATACACAAGTGAGGGGAAAAGGACGACACCATACACGCCCAGCATACGGCATGACCATACCAGACATGGCCATGCGAAGAGGGCGAAGAGGACGTAGGTGATTAATTGGACCCGTATGGTCCCGATCCCGTTGATCATATACATATACAGGTCTCCGAGAGAATGCGTCAGTACGAAAACCGCCATTGCCGCAGATAAGATGAACGGGATTGTCACGCTGTCCTTGATCCAGACCTTATAGAAGAGAGATGCCCCGGCCAGCATCAGCAGCGCGACCCCGACCGAGACAAGCCAGACCCTCTCCATCCGCGAAATCGTTTGCCTCATCCACTGCGTGTCCTTCTTCGTGTATGCGTCCGTGAACGCGGACCAGAATGGCGTGATAATGATGATCATCACCATGTACAAGATGTTGAAATACTTGTTGGCAATGTTGTACTGTGTAACACTCAGAGGACCGATTTCCCGGGAAAGAACGATATTGCTGACCTGGAAGATCAGGATCATACTGAGACAAATGATGAAAAACTGGATTCCCTTCCCGAGGATTCCCCGGATGAGCGACACTTTGACAAGGCGGAAACGAGGGGAGAAGGTCCGATAGGCCGTACTTTGGAAAGCAATAATAGAGCAAACCAGGAGGACGATGCAGGGGATGCCGGCGAAATAAAGGGACAGATTCAACAGGCTGCCTGTTGTCGTTCGGGTGAGGATGAAGATGGCTATAAGGGAGAGAACCTGGCCAAGGCAGTTGATCAAGGATGCATATCCCGGTTGTTGGTTGGCCGTCAAAAGAACAGAGAAGGTATTAGCGACAAGATTGATGCAGAAAAACGCGCTGAGGATGGCAAATACTAATCTTAATTCTTCTTTAAGCCCGGAATCTACTTTCAAGATAGAAGACCAATCCAAAAAGTGGTTGGCTATCATGATGGCTGGAAGAAGGATGCAGGCGATGATTCCGAGTGTGAAATAGGTGGTCGATACATATTCCCGGGCGAGTTGGTCATCTTGCCTGGCTCTTGCCTCGGCAAACTTATTCCGGAATCCGTTAGCCAGTCCCAAGTCAAAGAACGCTATCCATCCGACGATAGACGAGACGGCCATCCAAATCCCATATTGTGACGGATTGACATACTCGATTGTCATCGGTACAACGAGCAAGGAGCAGAGAATCCCGATCCCCTTTGCCACGAGGGAAATGACGATATGCTTAGTCGCCTGGGCGGATCGTCCGCTCATGGTAGAGAACAGTTGCCGTATAGTCTGTATTCTCTTCATGGAAGACTAGTATAACCTGCACGCGCGTCCATCGAATTCATAACGGATATCGTGTGGGCGTTCATTGACCTTATGGGCGGGTATTCCGGCGACGACGGAGTAAGGTTCGACGTCTTTTGTTACAACGCAGCCTGCGCAGCAAACTGCGCCTTCCCCGATCGTTACGCCGGGCAATATCGTCACATGGCTCCCAACCCATACGCGGTCTTCAATGGTGACTTGCCCTCCGGATGGGGCGCAAGAAAAGTCCGGAGATCGATGGTCATGCTGCAAAGTCCAGATTGTTACGTCGGAAGAAAGGCAGACATTATTCCCCAGGACTAATCCACGCCGTCCATCCAGGATCGCCCGGTCTCCGATGATATTGCCATTTCCCATCTTAATGTTTGTGATGTCACGTATTTCAGTGCCGAAATGAAAGACATTACGGGCCCCCATCCTCATCCCGAGCATCTTATAAACCATTCTTCTGAGGTGATGTGACGGGATAAAGGCAACTTGATAAAACATATACCTTTGCCATCCTCCCCTGAATAATCTCTCCCACAACACATAAGGCGCTGCAAGGATCCGGTTAACCAGCGTCTTGTTACGCCGGTATCGTCCTTCCAAGACCTGAAAGGGGAAGACCAGAAGAATTAGAAACCATTTTCCGCAGACCGCAAGAAACAGGAAGACAAAGATGATTTTGAATAAAATGCCCATGATTAATGCAGCTCTTTGGAAACACTTTTCCCGGTACGGATCGGTGAATAAACGGAAACCAAGTAGATGAATGTGCAAAGCCAGAGGATCTTGTCCGGTGTATTGAAGCAGGCAATCGTCGCCCCGCCGATCAAGATGAAAAGGGCGTTGAACTTCAGATATAGGGGAGAACCTTTTTTCAGACCCTTAACTGCGACAATCACAGTCGCAATGACGGGTAAAATGCCATAATGGTTCCAAAGCCCGACAAATCCCACGTCAGAATTGTGGATACCGGCGTACATCAGGTCCTTCATGATAGAGGATGCGTGCGCAGAAATCATCCCAGTCCCGGTAAAATAGTATATGGCGCTTGGACAGGCCTGGAAAAGAAAGTAATTATAGGCTAGTATTCGGTTATACTGATCGTCTCCAAGTTGACTGCTTGTCTCTTGAAACAGTTTGAGCCACTGGGGGATGGTTGTCCCGATAATGAGTGCGATGATCAGGAGGGTCCCGTAACGGATAACCGCTGTCTGTTTTGGGGTTTTTCCCTTGACGGTAAAAAACGTGTAAACGAAGAAAACCGCGCAGGTGAACAACATCGTCCGGTTCTGCAGCAGGAATACAGCCGCGAAGAAGAACAATGAGCTAAGAAGGTTGCGGGTACTGAAAACCTTCTTCAACCGATCCAGGCAAAAGCAGAGTGATATGCCAACCCATTGAAAACCTGGCAGGAGCATAACGAACTCGTCGTCTGCGATCAGCTTCCGCGGACGATCTTCATCAATAAAGAAACTGCGGTCAATGATGGGAATGCCCATGGCATCAAGAATGGAAAAAACCAGCAGGATGACGGAGAACCATTTGGCCGCTTTCTCAATATCCTGTCTTGAGGGCTTGATGACAAATAGGAAAGGCAGGGCGAGCAGGGTCAGCATATTCCGGGAAACGACGAAAGATGCCCGAAATGACTGCCCAAATAAAGTCCGGGCCGGAAAAAAAGAGATGACAACCCCCAACCAGAAGAGGTACATCGGCCAATAGTCTCTGTGAAGCGAAATGCTGAGCCATTTCCCCAAAGGCTTATATAGAAAGTGGCCGAGAATCAGCCATAAAAAGAATGCGATCAAGCAGATGTCAAAGTCCGTGTATTTGGCAATAGCCTTGAAGTGGAAAAAACAGACCGATATCAGCATCAAGATTAGCAAATAAGCTGATTTGCTAAGTTGAAGCTGAATGGGGAACTCCTTCTTGTCAAGACCCTGCCCCATATCCTATGAAACACCTTTATCTATCACTTCCTGAATCCTCCTCCAGACTCCCTTCCTTTCCGGATGGTCCGAAACAATTAGTTTCCCTTCCAGCCTTCCCAGCAGCCAGGCGCCGCCGCCGTCCAGGAGGGCGGTCACGGCGATGACGGTATAAAGCTGCCATTCTGCGGAGGCACCCAGGGCCCAGACCAGCAGGAAGGCGCCGATGATGACCAGGGCCATCGCGAGCATCACCAGGGTGGTCCTGAGGTGCGAAAAACCGCAGCGGAGGAAGTGGTGGTGGAGATGTTTGTTGTCCGCTTTGAAGGGAGAGCTTCCCTCAAAGATACGGACGGTCATGACCCTCAGCGTGTCGGCGACCGGAATTGCGACGACCGCGAGGGTGAAGGCAATCAGGTTGAAGTCCACGCGCCCGTCCAGATATTCCCGGATGTGGAAGTGCCCGCCCAGGATGGAGATGACCAGCCACGAGACCAGGATGCCCAGCAGCATCGAGCCGCCGTCCCCGAGGAACATTTTGCTCTTGACGCCGAAGACGTTGTGCAGGAAGAAAGTCACCAGGGCGCCGATGGTCACGGTCGCCAGTGCCGCGTTGCTGTAGTCGTGCGCCAGGAAGCAGAGCATCCCGTAAAAGCCGCAGATGAGGATGCCGAATCCGGACAGCAGGCCGTCGACGCCGTCGATCATGTTGATGGCATTGATCAGGCCTACGATGGTCAGCACCGTCAGGGGAATGGACCAGCCGAGGGCCAGCCTGCGTATGCCCCAAAGCCCCTGGAAGTTGAGGATGGTGCTCCGGCTGCCGTAGATCAGCAGCAGGGCGACGGCGATCTCGATCAGCAGGCGCCGGCCCGGCGGCAAGCCAAGGATATCATCCATGGTACCCACGTAAAGCATGATGACCATGGCCGCGAGGACAGGTAGCAAAGCGGTCTGGTAAAACATCGTCTTGAAGAACATCAGTCCCACGGCGATGCCGAAGAAGACGACGATGCCGCCCAGCGTCGGGACGGGCCGTTTCTGCAGCTTGCGGGCGTCCGGGTTGTCCACGATTCCTTTTTGCAGCGCAATCTTCAGCGTGGGGCCATAGATCGCCCAGGTCACGGTGAGCGCGACGGCGAAGAGGATCAGCAGCCTCCATTTGGGCATTAATTCCACCATAACAAACAAATATAATCAATTATCCCCATAAATGGGGATTATGAATATATCTTTTTTATCGCTACATTTGCAGTGATGAGTCCGAAGAACCACAGAATCTGTCTTTTCCAGGCGCTGCCGGCCTTGCTGCTCGCGGTCTGGTATCTGTTCGCCGTCACGGGGATTGACGTCCACCGAGACGCCGAGCATGGGCAGACCTATGTGGTCTCTGGCCTGAGCGGCGGCGATTGCGAACGCATCCACCCCGACCATCATTGTCACGATGCGGACGCGGAAGGGGAGTGCCTTTCCGACGAGGAGTGCTGCTCCGACGATTTCGAAGCCGTGCTCGCCGTCGGCGGTGCGCAGGAGGCGCCGGCCCTGCCGGTCGTATCTTCTTTCGTCCTCGCTCTTCCTGTGGCGGTGGCGGATTTTCCGACACTCTTTTCTTTCCGGGATGTGCTCCGTCTCCATTCACCGCCACCGGGCGGAGGAGATTTCTTGTCCCGAATCTGCGTATTGAGAGCCTGATGACGACGGCCCCCGAAGGGGGTCTGTCGGACCAGTCATACTCTTAATACATTGATAATGAAAAGAATCCTGTTTTATATCCTGGCAATGGGCCTGTGGGCCCTGCGCCCGTCCGGAGCGGAAGCGCAAACGCCCTCCGGCACTCCCGCCGTACAGATGCCGGACACCGTAGGCATTTACGGCGAGCGCAAAGATACGCTGCAGCAGGCGGTTTTCACCTCCCGCGGCAACGGCAATTTCCTTTCGAAGGGTAAAGATATCCGCACCGAGGTTATCACGGCCGCGGGCCTTTGCAAGATGGCCTGCTGCAACCTGGCGGAAAGTTTTGAGAATTCGGCCAGCGTGACGGTCGGTTATTCCGACGCCGTCACCGGCGCGCGCCAGATCCGGCTCCTCGGCCAGAATGGCATTTATACCCAGATGCTGGACGAGAACCGTCCCGTGATGCGCGGCCTCGCCTCTCCCTTCGGTCTTAATTATGTCCCCGGGCAGTGGCTGGAGAGCATCCAGATCGCCAAGGGCGTCACTTCCGTGATCAACGGCGTGGAATCGATGACCGGCCAGATCAACATGGAGCATCGCAAGCCCACGGACGAGAAACCGCTTTACGTGCAGGCTTCCGTGATGGATGATTCCAAGACCGACCTCAATATCATCAGCTCTCTTCAGTTCGATGACGAAGGGAAGTGGAGCACGGTCGTACTCGGCCATATTGACGGCAATTTCAAGGCCATGGACCACAATGGGGACGGTTTCATGGACGATCCCCGGCAACTGATGATGTCGTTCAGCAACCGCTGGCTCTATTTCGATCCGAGCGGCATGCAATTGCGCTTCGGTGTGCGGGCGATCCGGGATCACCGGATGGGCGGTCAGATGCCCGCAGAAACCGATCCCGGCCATGTGAGCTGGTCTGATGCCTTCCCCAAGTTGTGGAATTCCAACATCTTCAACCAGAGCCTGGGTGCTTATGTCAAAGCCGGTTTTCCGCTCAACGAGGAAAACACTTCCAATGTCGCCGTGGTCGCCGACTATACCTACTATTCGATGGAAAGCGATTTCATGACGCGCACCTTCGACTCGGGACAGCATTCGGCGTTCGTCAATCTCCTGTATCAGAACCAGGATGTTGAGCAGCATCATTTTACACTGGGCCTCAGCGGCATGTGGGACCTGTTCAAGGATGAGTACGGGTACTCCACCTTGCTCACCGGCGGTCCCGGATCTCCTTCGACCTGGTACTGCTATGCCGGTCTCGCGCCGGTCGCCTCCAAAGTGGAGAACGGCAGTTCCCTCGGAGATCTGGGTGCCTTCGGCGAATATACCTTCCATTCCGCGGATGAAACGACCTTCAGCTCCATCCTGGGGCTGCGGGCGGACTGGTTCAACGGGGCGGGATTCCGTTTTTCGCCGCGACTGACCCTCAAATGGGCCCCTTCGGAGAGTTGGGTGCTGCGTGCCAACGGCGGTCGCGGGCTGCGTTACAGCCTGCCGCTCCTTGACAATTTCGGCATTTTGTCCACAGGAAAGAAGCTGGTGGGCTATTTCATGGACCATACCCTCGAGGACGCCTGGACCTTCGGCGGGAACGCCACCTGGTACATCGGCGGTTCGACTTCGACCTATCTGAGCATAGATTATTTCCGGACTCAATTCCGGGAGCAGATGCTTGTTGACTACGATGCCGTTCCCGGCGTAATCGCGATTGGTCCGCTGAGTCAGGTTACCGACGCACATTCTTATACGAATAACTTCCAGGCTGATTTCAGCGCCGAGCCCGTGGAAGGCCTTACGCTCACCCTGACCGGCCGCTACACGGACGCCCGCCAGACCCGGATGGCGCCGTGGGCCACGGACGACATTAAGCCGATGACCAGCCGCTACAAGGGCGTGCTGAATGTCCAGTACGCCACGCACCTCAACAAATGGATCTTCGACTTCACGGCCTCGGTCAACGGCCCCTGCAAGGTCTGGGATTTCATGAAGGGATATGAAGGGATGTATG
>CAMJHJ010000114.1 GCA_946405485.1 uncultured Bacteroidales bacterium
CTGGCCCAGGTGCAGGTGCTGGAGCTGTAGGTGGACTTCTTGTAGGTCACGACGCTCTTGCGGACGGCGTTGGTGGTGTACACCGGCAGGCCACAGAGCTTGTCGTCCTGAATCATCGGCACGTAGATGCCGCTGGCGTTGATCGGCTGACCCTCGAGGATGGCCTTCATGGACTTGGTCATCACCCAGCAGAGGTGGTCACCGTCGATGCCGGTCTCGAGGACCTTGGCCTTCATGAGGTTCAGGGACGCGAACGTCGGGGTCTCCTTGACGACGACCTTGTCGGCGTAGCGGTTGTCCTCCGTGGTGGCGGCGCCGCTCTCCTTGTGCAGGATGTGCGCGAACGGTCCGATGAGGTTGGTCGCATTGTTGACCGGGACAAGGCCGAACACGATCTTGTTCAGCAGCTTCGCGACGGCCTGCGGCATCACCTTCTTCACGAGGGTCTCGATGAGGCCGGCGGACTGGTTGATCGCCTGGTTCGTCACAGGGATGGCGAGGCCGATGCGCTCAGGGGCGGCGGCCAGGTTGGAGAGGTTGATCTTGCTGTCGGACAGCGCGACACCCTCGCCCATGACGGAGGCTTCGACCATGTCGTAGACAGGCCACACGTAGTCGCCCACGAGGCCGGTAGGCATCGGAAGGCCGACCTTATCGAGGATGAATCCCTCTTCCAGAGGCTCGATGAAGTCCTGGACGTTCAGGGGGACGATCTTGCCGCTGGCGGCATCGGCCACCATCATGCCGGCGAACTCGCCGGAGCGCATGAGCGTGATCTCGGTCTTACGGCCGGCGGCCACGTTCTCGCGGATGAGGGCTTCGGCCTCGGCGCGGGCGTTGGGATTCTCGCGGACGTAGTCGGCGGTGGCCGCCTGCATCCGCATGGAGAGCAGCTGGTTCTCGCGGGTGAGTGCCTCGTACTCCTTGGTCTCGGCATCACTGCGCTCGCGCTGCTCCTTCTCGCACGCATCAGCGATCTCGTTGATGCGGTCGCAGTTCGCCTGGTATTTCTGCACCAGTTCGCGAACGTTGATAGTGTTTTTCTTCATGCTGGAAAAACTGAGGGTTAAACAAAAATTTTATCGTTCGCAGCGCGGCGCATTTCGCGCAGCTGCTCTTTGATTTTGGTCGTGTCCTTCGGCTCGGGCTTCGTGGGCTCCGGAGCCGCAGCGGCCTTCAGGTCGCGGGCGAACTCGCGGGCCTCGACGGACGTCTCCTCATAGAAAGGATCCGCCGCGAGCGTGAAGTCGTAGATGCCGGTGACGGCGCGGACGGTGTACGTCACGTAGGCCTTTCCATCGCGGATCTCTACCGTCCTGGATACGAAGCCATCGTCCCAGTAGTGGGTAGAGAACATGAAGCTGCATCCTGCCAGATCTCCGCGGCGAACCAGTTCCAGTGCCTTGTCACCGTCCACGGTGTTCGGAGCCTCGAAGGAGAAGGTGACACCCTTCTCGTCTACTTCGTAGGACAGGGTGCCTTCACCCTTGTTCGAGCGCGCCAGGATGAGCTGACGGTCGTGGAACATGGTCATCTTGATGTCGCACTGGTCCAGGATCTCTCGGGTGATGGCTTCAGGGGCGATCACCTCGACAGCCTCCTCATCATCGTCCGACCAAAGAGGTCGGGACGGGGTGTTGAAAAGGATAGCCCTGCCGACGATCGTGCGGCTGGACGCTTCGCCTTCGGCCGCTTCCCGGATGTGGAGCCCCGCGCAGGGGGTAAGCAGCTCCCTGCGGATCTCTTCGTTCCTATTCTTCATCGTCATTGGTTTTTTTAGGTTCAGGTTCAGACGGCGCCGGAGCGGCGGCCAGCTCATCGATACCTTTCAGGTTCGCAGACACGAGGACCTTGTCGCCACCTTCCACGACCGGCTTGTTCTCCTCCCTACGCCACTCGTTCACCGTGTAGATACCTGCAGCGATGGTGGCGGCCTGGTACTTCACGCGGCTGTCAAGGTCACAGGCGTACAGACCCCGCCGGTCGAACTCAATCTTCCGCCTTCCGTACTGGGAAGGGAGGAAGAGCTTCCGCTGAAGCTCGCACTCGATCTTCCTGAGGATGGGGTCCAGTGTGTTCGACAGGAAATCCACGCTCGCCATCTCGGCGCTCTTGTAGTTATTGGATGTGTCATCGAAGACGAAGGACGGCGGCACGCCGAAGAACCGGCATATCTCGCGCACCGTGAACTTCCTGGACTCCAGGAACTGCAGATCCGTCGAAGAGAGGGACAGTTGCTTGAACTCGACCTGTCCAGGCAGGGACACGATGCGCTCACCGTGCCGGAACCGGCCATCGATATCGGTCGCGGTCTTCTCTAGTTCCTTATCCTGATACTCTCCGAAACCACGGACGGACGAATCGTTTCCGACGAGTCCGCGCACGTTACCGCCGTTAGCGAAGCGGTCATACGTCTCCGCGTCGCCAACGGATGCGATATCGAGCGTCAGGCGCGCATAGGTGATGACGGCGACGCCGACCTTCGGGTCGAACGCGGTCATTCCCTTGATGTGGATAATCTCGTCCTCCTTATACGTCCCGAAGATTCCGTTCTCCGTATCGTTAACGACGTAGGTATCCGTCATCGGGTCATGCGCGACCGAAAATGGCGAGCAGAGAACAAAACGGTCGAAATCCCTTTCCTCGAGAGAGTAGAAGGGTACGATATAGGCATTCCCCGGAGGGAGAAGGATGTTCTGGATGGTCCGCGCCCAGAAATCGAAGGCGCTTGTCGTTGGATTCGGCTGAACGTTCAGCAGGTAGGACAGACGGCTCTCCCGGTCGTCGACGTAGACGCCGTTCTTCCGGCGCATCGTCTGGACGGCGAGCTTCGCGACGCTCTCGGACAGGATCTTGACGCACCGGTAGACGGTGGCCACGCAGAGGGCCGTATTGGAAGAGTAGTTCGGCCAGAGGACGCCGCCCTGGCGGGGTGTCGGCGGATTGTCGGCGGATCCGCCAGAAGCGGAGTCGCCGCCGCTTTCCCGCTTGACGGGCGCCGGTTGAACCCTGCGTCCGAATATGCGCGTGAAAAGGCTCATGCTTGGATTGTCTTCTACAATCCGCGCACAAAGCCGTCAATGGTACCCTACCGCTCGTAGTCGATGAACTGCCGGAGGCACATCAGGGAAACGATCGTGCCGTCAATCTTTCTCTCCGGAGAGCGCTTGATGGGTTTCTTGTTCTCGAGATTGTCCTCATCAAGGACGGCGTTCCCGAAGCAGAACGCATTGATAGGATTCTCGTCCAGGAATATCCTGCCGGTCTTGATTCCATGCTCGAAGGACTGCACCGGCGCCGTGAAATAGCCATAGGTCTGACGGACCGGCTTCAGGACGTTCTTCGCGCCGGCGGCCGCAAGCATGTTCACGACCTCCTGGCTCTTCCACGGGTCGAATCCGATTGACAGTATCTGCAGGTACTTGTTCGCATCGAGGACGCAGTTGACGATGACCTTGTAGTCGATGACGTCGCCCGGCGTGAGGGTGAGCCACCCCTGCTCCGCCCAGATCCTGTACAGGCGTTCGTTCGGATGCCCTTCCAGGGCGCCTTCGGGGAAGAAGTATTTCACGACGAAATAGTACGCCTTCTGGGCGGAGTCATAGACACTGAAACCGACGGCGGAGAAGTCGTCGCTCTCTGAAAGGTCGATGGCGCACATCGCCGGAGGCCTCCCCAGGAATCCGCTCAGGTCCATCTTCCTGGTCGCCCTCGATATCACCTTCGGGGTGATCCACGCGGCCCGCTCACTGATGGCGAATATGTTCAGCAGCTTCGTCCGGAAGACCATCCTGTTGTCGGCGGAGAGCTGCGCGTTCGCCCATTCCTTCTGATAGAAATCCTCGCGGACGGTCACACCGAGATGCGGCTGCACCTTCCTCCAGGTCTTCGGATCTCCCTCCTCGTCATCCACGTCAGGAAGGAACAGGGCGGCGTAGATGCTGTCGTTCTCCATCTCACCGCGAAGGACCTGCATCACGCCGTCGAGCTCACGGGCGAAGGGCCCGTCGATAACCTCGGAAGCCGTGGTGCAGACGACGGTCAGGGGCTGACGCCGCGCGCCCATGGACGAGGTGAGAACATTCTTCAGATCTGCGCCGGAATGGTTCGCAGTGTCTCTCGCCTGGGCGTATTCGTCCATTATGACGAGCGAGGCATTCAGGCCGTCGAGCGTCTTCGCATTGGACGCCAGGCAGCGGATGAACGAATCCCGTCCTCCCTGCTTGAAGAAGATCTGCTCGCGGTTCACCTGGATGGCCATTCCGGAAGGGTCGATATCCCTCATGATGGCGCGGATCTCGTCGAAGCATATCTTCGCCTGGGAATAGGAATTTGCGCCGACGTAGGCCTGTGCGTTGCTGTCGCCGAACAGCATGTCGTAGATGGCCAGGGATGCCACCGAGGTGGTCTTCGAGAATTTTCGCGGAACGAAGAGATAGACGTCGCGGATGAGCCTCAACCCCTCGGCGTTATAGAATCCGAAGATGTTGCCGAAGATGAACGCCTGGATCGGCGTCAGCTTGTACCGGCGCCGGTGATCCACGCCGGAGAAGCGCAGCGCCTCGTAGAATTTAAAGAAGTGGCGCACCTTGCCGGGACGCCACTCGTATTTGCCCAGGAGATAGAAGAACCGGTTGACCCCGAGAATCTCATAGAGGTTATGCTTCTCCGGATTCCAGATGACCTCGGTGACATAGTCCCCGATTCGCTTGTCGGTTCCGAAGAGCGCCGTCTGATGGACCGAGCACAGCATCACCGCCGACTCCTGGAGCCGGCGTGACACGTCTTCCTTCAGGCGTCGCAGCCCTTCTTTCTCCTCATCGGTCATTTCTCCTCATCGTCAGACATCGACTTCATGAACTCGCTCAGCGAGTCCTCAGCCTGCTTCCGGTCCTTCTTCGACTTGACGTTCATCAGGAGCGCATCCAGGTTCTTCGCCACGACCTTCGACTGCTCGCGCAGCTGGAAGATCATCGGATTCGGCTTGAGCCTCGGCTTCCCCTCCCGACTCTCCTCTTTGATGGTCATCTGCTTGTCAATGGAATCAAAGAGAGACCTCCTTATAGAGCGGAACAGGTAGATGTCAGTTGCCACCAGCTCGATCTGGTAGCCGAGCGTGGCGTCATAGGCACCTGCATCACGGAGGATTTTCGTGATGTAGCGCTTTATACGGTCGATTGCGCGCTCGGATTCCGTCTCGAATTTCGACATAAAAACGTCCTTATTTCCTAAAAAATCTTAAAAACCAAGCCCCAGCGGGCCCCTCTCCCCCAAATGGGTTAAAAAACACCACGCGCGTGAAAAAGACTGGCGGCGAGGTTTAGAGCCAGGAGGGGCCATTTCAAAAAACCACCCCCGCCTCTCCGAAAAGTTTCAGGCACGCCGCCGCGGACTTCTCGTCGTTCCTTTCCCTGGCGCCGGCCTTCGTTCCCTTGCCCATCTCCTGATGGACGGAGACGTGGCAGGTGTGGCAAAGCGCCATCAGGTTGTGCGCGTCGTACATCAGGTTCTCCTTCTCCAGGCGCGTGAGTCCCGTCTCGACAGGGACGACGTGATGGACCTCCACGGCCGGGGACAGGATGCCTTCCTTCTCGCACATCTCGCAGACGGGGTGCCTGGTCAGGACTTCCTTCCGGAGCCGCAGCCACCTTACCGTGTGGATCATCCTCTTGTAGTCCTCGTCCTTCGCCATCACTTGATCCTCCTCGGCCGTTTGATTACCGGAGCGTGACCGGCCTGGGGGGTCGGCTCCCACGTCTCGAATTCATCGAACATCTCCCTGATGTACCGCTCATCCTCGTCCTCTGGCGCCCCCGCCGTCGCGGACTGATACGGATTCCTGACCTTCTTCAGGAAGATGGATATGAGAGTATTTACCACCTCGCACGCATTCCTGAAGTGGTAATCACGGACGACCTGC
Source organism: uncultured Bacteroidales bacterium (assembly GCA_946405485.1). The sequence goes on from CAMJHJ010000114.1 coordinate 5,921, forward strand.
TGGAGTTCGTCGTATGTCTCCTCTCGCAGGGAGAGGTTGATTCTTCGTCTCTCGCTCATTCATACGCCCTTCATATAACCGCGCACAAATGCCAATCAGGCACCAATGCGCCAGGGAAGGGCGTTTCCTTCGCTATGCTGTTTCCTGTTTTATATCCTCATTTTTCATGTTCCCTGACGCCTTTCGTTCGTCAAAGTATTATTATCTCCGACTCGTGCCGGCGGCTTACGTATGCGAAAACCTCGTCGCGCTCGACCTCCCGCTCCTTGATGGACCGGTTATGCACCTTCGCGTATGCCTCGCACCATTCCCTGTCTATCGTCCAGGAGATGCCGGGGTCCGGCTCCCGGTCGTAGGCACGCCACACCTTCAGCGGGAACTTCATCCGCTCCAGGGCTGCGGCATCCTCAACCGTCATGAACCACGACTGGCACGTCCTCAGGGACTGGAAGTAAGGACGGAACAGGTCGGCCGTGTCCGTGGATCCGGCGGCCACCCATACGGTCCTCAGCAGTTCCCAGTACCGTGGATTGGACAGCCTGCGCGCGTTCTTGAAATACACCTCGCGGAGGCGCTCCGGATCATGCAGCACATCCCAGGCATAGACCATCTTCCTGGCCACCTTCGCATCGATCTCCTCCTGCTTCCTGGACAGGACGGGAATCCGTCTCGTAAACTCGGTCTGTTTCGGTATCATGGCGCTCATCCTTTCCTGATACGCCGGAGTTCGACGTAGTGAACATACCCACCACCATCGAATCTGGTCTCCTCGCTCACGATAACGAAGGAACCGGCGCTTTCACCTCTCGGCTGTGTGATAACAGAAGTCACATATCCATTGCACAGGTCAATCCCAAGCAGTCTCGGACCTCCGTCCCGAAGGTCCAGCCGAACGGCCTTCGCGAGTTCGCTGTCGTCGTCTCGGCTGATAAGACCGAGGACTGTTTCGACCGTTACGGAGTTCATCTTCGCAAGCGATTCCGATATCAACCGACCGTCGGAAATCGGCACGGCTTTGGTGATGGATCCGGTGAGGTCGTTCACAATGTCAGGCGCTTTCATTGGCATCTATTTCACAAGTTCAAACTCATAGACGTACACCAAGGGATTGTTCTCCCACGTCCCTTTGCCGGACAACTTGTCAATGAGCGAGGCGAAGGCCTCACGGGGAGAGTCGAAGGGCTTGAATTCGACAATCGTCTCATCGTCGCCAATCTTGCGCCGGACGGTGTAGGCATACCGCTCATGGTGGTGCAGATTGAACCTGAAGATTCCCTCGCGAAAACAATCCTCGGAGGTGATGTCCTGCATCCGTTCGATGCGGACATTCACGATGCGGACAATGTGGGGCATCTGGACGGCCTGGACGAACATCTTGTTCCTCCAGCCGGCCTCATATTCGATATTCGGATGAAACTCATCGATGATGTATCCCGGAGGGAGGCCGGCATCCTTGTACGACTGCGCCACGGCGACGGTCTCGCCGGTCAAGAACTTGGGTTGATACTCTGCGGGTGCCGGGTATTCGAATTCCTCATCGAGGACGCCGCTTGCGTCCATGAAGAGCGTTTCGCCTTTGAGACGAGACACGGGAAGGGTGACCCTTCCCCGCCGGTTCCAATCAATCTCGATGGGAGGTATGATTCTCCTCGTCATGGTCTTCTTGCCGGCAAGCACGGCCTGCGTGAGCCCATACCTGTCGCTGAACAATATCTTCTTCATATCAGTTCTCCTTTAGCCAGCCCCAGATGTGGCGGATCATGACGTCGATGGTGTCG
>CAMJHJ010000115.1 GCA_946405485.1 uncultured Bacteroidales bacterium
TTCGACATGGTCGCGAACGAGTCCGTCAAGGGCATCGCCCAGGCCGGCCTGCAGAGCGGCATCCCCGTCATCTACGGCGTGCTGACCACCGACTCCATCGAGCAGGCCGTCGAGCGCGCCGGCACCAAGGCCGGCAACAAGGGCTTCGACGCCATGACCTCCGCCATCGAGATGGTCGACCTGACCCGGCAGCTCTAAGCTTTCTTTATATAGGCAAAGGCCGGATAGGCCCTGAAGATGTCCTTGACGGATGCGTTGAACCAGGCTTCCAGTTGGGGACATCCGGGGCAGTAATTAACGTGATATTTGGCTGAAAGCTTGAAGGGCTCGATCAGCTCGAATTCCACAAAGTCAGGCAGGTTGATCCGCTCGCTCGAGATCCTGAGCTCGAGCTTCATTTCCGTATCGCCGCCGGCGAGAATGTCCAGGACCATGTTCCCGGTGCCGCTGGTCGTGACCTTGCAGATATCGTGTCCCATCTCCTGGAAATAGTAGGTTTTGAAGGGCTTGAAGAAGGGCGTCACGTCCTCGAGGACCCAAAGCTTGCCGATTTTCTTGGAGAGGGACAGGGTGTAGTTTGTGGTTTTGCTCATAAGTCTGTTTTTTTGGTTTGCAAGAATAAAGACGGGATCGAGGACGGAATCTATCAACAATAATAAAAATTTTTTTTGAGACAGTTCGCTGATAGATTCCGTGTCCACTTTCCGTCTTTCTATGCGTATGGAACAAAACGAATTAACCCTTTTTGCCCAGGAAGCGCTGATGAATGCGCTGGACACGGCAGAACTCAAGAAAATCTTTCACGGCGAGGACTTTGAGCGTGCGCACCTGGCCGGCCATATTCTGAAATACCGGGCCGCCAGGAGGCGGAAGCAGGCTTCCTCCCATCGTCTGAATTATCCCATCGAGGAGGTGCTGGATGATTATATCAACCGGCGCAAGGGTAAGCTGCTGGAGGCCAAGCGGCAGCTTCGCAAGCGCTTCGACGGGCTGGATCATGCGATGCAGACGCGGGTGATGCTGGCGTTCATGGAGCACGGCTGTGCACCGGAACGGGACTTTATCAGCGAGAAGTTGCTCGGCGAGGACTTCTGGGTGGATGATTTCATCCCGCTTGTCCAGCAGTGGTGGGAAGCGTCGCGAGACTATGGGATGGCCCGCGTGGTGGTCAAATACTGCCCCCGGGAGTATCTGATGAGCCATATTGACGAGCTTCTTTTTGTCGACTATGCGACCTTTTGCATCCGGACCGGGTTCTTCCCGAACTCGGAACGCCTTACACCGTGGACCTACCTCTATGTTTTGAAGACCAGCGGCGGGCAGCTGGGCTTCCGGGAAGGGGAGAGGTTGGTTTTCAAGTGCATCCGGCAGTATCTTTACGAGGAAACGCCTGAAGAGCCGCCGTATTGCATCTACGGGATTCCCCATGTGCGCCAGATGATGGCCTATCTGGGGGAGATGGGGATGGAAGAGGACATCCGGGCCATCGACGCCTTTGAGCTGCGGATGGCCAAGGTCGCGCCGCCCGCCTGGGGCCCGGCCGTGATCAAAGCCATCGAAGAAACGTTCCCGTTCTATCCGTATGTCCCCAAGCGGTTTGGTTTATCTCGTAGCCAGGATGATGATGCCGCAGATGCCGATGTAGGCATAGACTACGTAGCGGAAGATCTTGGCGGGGATGCGGTTGAAGACCTTGGCGCCGAGGTAGGTGCCTAAGAAGACTCCTGCGAGGCCGGCGAGAAATCCCTTGCCGACCGTCGCGGTCAGGAAGCCGTTGTGCGCCCGGAAGAAGGTCATGGCGAGGTTGCCCAGACAGAAATACATGGAAATGACGGCCATGTAGCGGTCTTTGTCCGGCTCAGACGAGATGAAATACAGCACGGCCGGCGGGCCCTGCATGCCGAAGAAGCCGCCCATCATCCCGCTGAGCGTGCCGGTGATGATCTGCGCCGTAGGCGTCGGCTTGATGTGGATCCTGCCGCCCAGGAAGATGAAATAGAGGCTGACGACGATGAGGATGATGCCCAGCATCAGGGTGAGTGAATGCGTCTGCATTCGCGCCAGCACGTAGATGGCCCCGGCGGAAACAACGGTGAAGGTCCCCAGGATCAGCCACAGGTGCTTCCAATCGATCAGATTCCACATCCGGATGCAGATGATGAGCGTCGTCGCGAATGCCAGCAGACCTGACAGGGTCGTCGCCTCGCCGTACGATGGCATCAGGAAGGGCAGCACCGTCATGATGAAGATCCCGAAGCCGAAGCCCGTCGTCCTTTCGACGAAACTGGCTCCGACCGCCAACAGCGCTATGAGCAGGTACTCGGTCATTTGGCTTTCTTCGGGACGAAATTGACCAGGCCGACGCCCGTGAAAACGAGGACGGAGGCCAGCACCTTCAGGAGCGTGAGATGATCCAAGCCCATCGCCAGGGCAATCACCATGGCGATGACGGGCTGGACGTAGGTGTACATGCACACCACGACCGGCCGCAGGCGCTTCTGCGCGACGGGAATGAGGAAATAGGAGATGAAGGTGGCGCCCACCACCACGTAGATGACCTGCCACATCACGTTCATCGGCACGGCGGCGAGATCAGAGGCGCCAAATGCACCGAAGGAGAAGGGGAGTGCCATCAGCGAGGAGAAGAGGAACATCCACTTCATGAAGGTGACGACGGAATACTTCTGAATCAGCGGCTTGAACACGCCCACGTAAGTGGCGAAGCTCAGGGTGTTGACAATCATCCCGAGGATGCCCCAGATGGACGTGGAATCGGCCCCGGATCGGATGGAGACGCAGTTGAAGATCAGAATCAGCACGCCGACCAGACTGAGAATGATGCCCGTCACGCCGCTCCAGGTGATCCGCTCGTTAATGACAATAGCGGAGATGATGAGCGTCATGATAGGGCTCAGCGTGCTCATGATGGACGCATCGATGGCCGTGGCCTTTGTGATGGCGAAGAGGAAGGACAGCTGCGTCATGAAGAGCCCGAGGAAGGACGCGATGGCGACCTTCCACATGTCAGCTTTTGCAATCTGCTCCTTCGGCGCCGTGAAGAGCGACCAGATCCAGAACAACGCCGTCGCCCCGAAAGAGCGCAAGCAGAACAGCGCCATCGGCGTAATATTTCCGTCAATCGCGATGTTCTTGCAGCAGATTATATTGAATCCGAAGATGGCGTATGCCGTAAAGCATGCCAGGTTCCCGATCAGTGTGCTATTTGTTTTCCTCATTCTCCGCAGGATACCATGTAATTGTTAGAGTCGTTCCAGGCATCCAGGAAGTGGGCGATGGTGACGGTGAGGGGGATTTCGCCGAAGGCCGGGTCGAAGAGGATGACCTCATCGGTCGGGATGTCGGCCGACAGGACAACCACGCAGTGGTCCACGATGCCGCCGACCAGCACGTCTTCCAGACGCTCCTCGACGGGGTTGCCAATCAGTTCGCCGCCGTCGACGGCGGCCATGACCTGTTTCCCCTCGTCCAGGGCCTGGACGATGTCCTGCAGGGCCGCATCGTCTTTTCTCTCAACGTGCAACCCTAGCGTTTCGGCAGTATTACCGAGGTCGTGGATATAAGCGCCATTCTCCGTGAGCCAGCCAGCATTCTGCGCGATGTCGCGCAGTTCCTGCATTGTCTTATGGATGCCGAAGCAATGCAGGATGTACTCCTCGCAGCGAACGGCGCACAGGACATCACCCTGCGTGCGGGCGATGCGGGCAATCTTCTCCAGCGCATTGAGCGCGCGCCTTTTGATGTTGTAGAGGTTGGCCTTCTTGATGCCGGTTATCTTCTCCAACTCGTCAAAGCTCAGGCCCTCCATGACGTGCTTCTGGAGCACAAGACGGTAGTTCTCATTCTTGATCTGGTCCAGGATGGCAGCGACGTCCATTTCGGTCTCCTGTGTGGAATCGTCCGTCGGGATTCTTTTTGCTTCCTCCAAAAGTCGGTTGTCCGTTGCGTTGTCCACCACGCGCTCCCGGCTGACCTTGTCGAGGAAGAAGTTCCCGGCTACTCGCTTGAGCCACTGGTAGATGGATGCGCGCCCCTCGTACTTCCGCAGCCGTCGCGCATTGTCCTCCATCAAGTGCAGGTACAATTCGTTCACCAACTCGTCGTAGTCCGCCCCGGAAGGATAGAACTTGGCGATCAGCGCGAAGAAGAGCGGCTGGCACCGCCGGAAGAAGAACTCCCGTGTGATGCGCTCATTCCGCTCGATGAGCCCCTGTATGATTTCCTGGTCGGTCATGCTTGTTAGGAGACGTTCGTGGTTTGTCTCGTGATAGACAAATATACAAAAAGAAATTCGTTCGGAGAGCCTGAACTTTGGGGAGATAATATGTCGGGTGTTGAGTACGAGGACTCCTTGCGTCGCGATCACCTTTCCCGAGAGATCGAAGACTGGGAATAGGTGTACAAATAAACGCCATTCTACGCAATATTTCTGGACACCTGTCGGAGATTCCTTTTTTATAAGCACGTGATAGATTTCGCTTGCAGGTTCGTCTTTATATCGTAACTTTGCAAACAGAAGCGCGTCTTATGCACACATAACAATCTCATAGTCATAACAATTTTGTGAACAAACAGCCGGACGAAGGTCCACTCCCCGGGCGTATTGCGCCCCGACGCGAGCGACCCGGTGGCCGGCTGAGTTCATTGAAATACTTTTTGTTATGGCTAATTCTTATCAGCTTGTGGCCTGGACCGAGAAGGGCCAGGTCAGAATGATTCCCAGCGAAGTAACCGCTCACCTTCACGCCGAACTGGACGCTATCAATCGTCTCGTCGACAGTATCCGTTACCGCACCGTTTATGAGCGTGGCGACATCTTCCGGGTCAGTCAAGCCTATGAAAAGCTGGCAGTGAGGCTCTTGAATCTGGGGCGTATCGAGGATGCTTTCGAGCAGTATGCCCATGCGGCCCAGTGCTGCCTCTCCAGCAATGAGTGGCAGGATACAGAATGGGGAGAGATCCTCTGCAGGCCGCTCAGGGGCCGCTTCTTCGCCATGTACTGCGAGTGCAAGGACCTGGTGCGGAATAATCCCCAGCTCAAATTCAGCTGGGACGATAGCGGCCTGCGGGATTCCTTGATCAGCGTCACCTATGCGTTCGACTGCTTCGAAAACGAGTGGAACGCAAATTCCGGGGACCCCAAAGAAGCCAGGGCCTACACAAAGGCCCTGTGTTTCGGAAAGAATGAAGTCTATCGCCGTCGAAAGGCATAGACTTCATTCTTCCCCCTTCTTCTCCTCATAATACCCGTCCGCCAGGCTCGAATTGAAGGCCCTGCGCTCCTCGATGGTGGCGCAGGGAGTGGCGAGGTTGAAGTCTTCCACCTCCTGGAGATAGCGCTCCCGGGCGCGGCGCTCCTTCTTGAACGAGCGGACCGTCGCCTCGGCCGTCTTCTCGAACTTGACGACGTTGGTGATGGACAGGCTTACCGTCACGCTCTCCACGTCGTGGTCCGTCCCCATGTAGGCGAACGACCAGCCCTGCTTCTTCAGGTGCTCGATCAGGCCCCGCAATGCCGGCAGGTCATACTCCTGCGAATCGTTCTCATACCCGTCCGTGATGACGGTCACGACCACCGAGTAGTTCTCGGCGTCCTTCAGCTCCTTCTGCAGCTTGGTCAGCGTACGCCCCATGGCATCGTACAGGGGAGTGCATGCTCCGGGTACGTAGGTCTCTTCCGTCAGGATGGCCGCCGTGGAGGGATCGGCATTCCAGTACACCTCGTCGATGGACGTGCTGTCAAATAGCACCAGCGTGATGTATTGTTCCTGCGTGTCCGCGAACTTCTTAACGGCGGCCTTCACACCGCCCAGCACCTCATTGAAGCCCATGATGGCCGGCTTCTGAATATCCCACATGGAACCGCTGCGGTCCATGATAATCACGTTGTAAACTTTGGTCTTCTGTTCCATAATGCGTCGTGTTTTAAGTGTTAATTGTGTCAATGTGACGCAAAAGTAGAAAAAAGAATCGACACTTCCAAATAAAATGCGTCAAAACGACACAAAAATTTGCAAAACCCCTGAAAACACCTATCTTTGCATTGCGATGGGAAAGAATTTCACATACGTCAAAGGCGCTGAATTCCCGTACCAGTACAAGTACGAACACATGGCCGTGACCACCGACTGCGTCATCTTCACTTACGAAGACCGTCAGCTGAAGGTCCTGCTGGTGCGGCGCGGCGGCGAGCCCTACCAGGGCAGCTGGGCGTTCCCGGGCGGCTTCCTGCAAATGCGGGAGACCGCAAAAGATGGCGCCTTGCGGGAGCTCCGGGAGGAGACCGGCCTCGAGGCCTCGGCCGTGGGTGAGCTGGGCGTCTTCTCCGACCCGGACCGCGACCCGCGCGAGCGCGTGATTACCATTGCCTTCTACGCGCTCGTCAAGCCCGCAGAGGTTGTCGGCGGCGACGACGCCGCGGAAGCAGCATGGTTCCCGATCGATGCCTTGCCTGAGCTGGCCTTCGACCACCGGCAGATCTTCGAGGCGGCGATGGAGCGGCTGCGCCGCGACATCCACTTCGAGCCCATCGGTTTCGACCTGCTGGACGAAACCTTCACCATCCCCGACCTCCAGCGCCTCTACGAGGCCATCCTCGGCGTCAAGTTTGACCGCCGCAACTTCCAGCGGAAGATGATGGCATCCGGCATCCTGGAGGAGGCGGACGCGGAAGGGGAGGAGCCGATCATGTTCGGCGCGCCGCCCATGCTGAGCGCGGAGATGGACTTCAGCGTTTGCGAAAAGCGGAGCATGCCCAGGCTCGCGGAGGCCTCAGTGTGCTACGAGGCGGCAGAACCGCAGCCCTCTCTTCCGCGCAAAGGCCGTCCCGGCCGCATCGCCTCACTGTTCCGTCTCAACCGCGCGAAGTACCGCGCCATGAAGGACGACGGCGGGAAGACGGAGTTCTAGATCACTCCAGAAGAATTCTCTTCGTAGGTTTGTCCTCAAATTTGGCTCGTTTTGAGGATAAGTGGTGGAAAGACCGGCTTTTGTCCTCAAATTGTGCAGTTTTTGAGGATAATTAGTATTTTTACACAAAACTAATACACCAGTCATGAAAAAGTTAATAGCACTTTTCGCATTCCTGAGCTTTGCGGTGGGGGCCATCGGTGCCAAGATTGATACCAAAAAGCTCGAGTATCCCATTCCCTATATTCCGGTGGAGCAGCGCGCCACCATTCTGCCGCAGCACAGTATCTGCTCCATCGCTCCCGCGGCGGAATCTTCGGACGATTTCATCACCGGCAACGGTTCCCTGCGCATCCAGGCTTCCGGCCGGCCCTATAACGAGGTGATGTCCTATACCCATGAGTTGCTCTTCGAGCCGAAATGGGCGGAAACTCCGATGCCGCCGGACCTGCGTCCTTACATGCCCCGCATCCGCCAGCTGCTGCTGGAGGGCAAGCCGGATGAGGCGAACGCCCTGGTGGACGAGGCCCAGAAAAAGGCCGGCTTCGAAAAGTACATGGATTTCGACAACCGGATTCTGTACCCCGTCGGCGGGCCGCGGAGGCACACGGCCTTCACGCTCACCTTCCGCCGGCCGGAGCAGCCAGATACCCGGGACTATCTGCGCTTCCTGGACCTGCAGAACGGCATGATCACCGCCATGTGGAC
>CAMJHJ010000116.1 GCA_946405485.1 uncultured Bacteroidales bacterium
GAGCGTTGGAATAAGATTACCTCCGGCGGCCTCAGCGACAAAGACCGCCAGACCGTGGTCCGCAAGGAACCCTATATGCGCAACATCACGATCAAAAACGTCTATGCCGAGGTCCCGCTGGACAAGCCGGACGCGGGTTACAACTACGAAGGCCCCATCGAGGACCTGCCCCGCAACATTTCGCCTTGCATTATCGCCGGCATCCCCGGCTACAAGATCGAGAACGTGGTGATGGAGAACATCGAAATCGTCTATCCGGGCGGCGGCAATCCCCGTTATGCCTACCGTGGCACGACTCCCGAGGACCTGGACGGCATCGATGAGATGATTTCCTGGTATCCGGAATTCTCCCAGTGGAAGGAGTTGCCCGCATGGGGCTTCTACCTGCGCCACGCGACCGGTATCACGCTCCGCAATTTCACTTTCCATGCGCAGAAACCGGATTACCGGCCTGCCGTCGTCTGCGACGATGTGGATGGCTTGAAACTGGAAGGTGTCGTCTATGACGAACCCGCTTCTTCCAGTAAGGCGCAGGTCGTCCTATACAAGTCATCTTATGCCGAATAATAAAGAAACCCAGAGACCATGAAGAAATATCTGCTTTCCATCCTACTCGCTTTTACGACACTGCTATGCTTTGCCCAGACGGAGCAGAAGGCGACTGTCTGGGGCGTAAAGAGCGACGGAGTCACGGACAACACAGGCTCCATCCAGCGTGCCATCGACTATATCAGCGCCCATGGCGGCGGGACCCTGTATTTCTATGTGGGCCGCTATCTGACCGGCGCCATTGAACTCAAGAGCAATGTTACGATCCACCTGGCGGAAGCTGCCGTCCTGGTGGGCTCGACCAATATCTATGATTACAAGGGCGCGCCTGCCTTGATTTGGGCTGACGGCGCGGAAAATGTCACCGTGACCGGCAAGGGCGTGATCGAGGCCCGGGGCGTGGCCCTGAAAGCCAGCCTCGAAGCACAGCAGGCCAAGGGTTACCTGCCGGCCGATACGCCGCTCCCCACCGTGTACTCCTTCAAGAATTGCACGAATGCCGTAATGGGCAGCGAGATCAAGAAGTTGTCCGACACGGCCCGTTCCACCCGTTATAATTGATTGCGCGCCATGAGAAAGATATTGATTTCCCTTTTCTGCCTGACCGTCGCCCTTGCCGCATCGGCCAAGGACTATAATGCGTCCATGTTCGGCATCAAGTCCAACGGGACGACGCTCAACACTACCTCCATCCAGAAAGCGATCGACTTTATCAGTGAGGAAGGCGGCGGCAAACTGATCTTCAAGGTCGGCCGCTATCTGACGGGTACGATCGAACTGAAAAGCAATGTGACGATCGAGCTGGGAGAGGGTGCCGTGCTTGTGGGCTCCACCAATCCCTATGATTATTACAAGAAGGGCGACGCATTCGGCCTGGTCATTTCCAATGAGGCTGAAAATATCGCCATCACCGGCTTGGGCGTCATCGACGGTCAGGGCCGGGAACTGGCTAACAATTTCCTGGGCCAGATCGCGGTCGGAGTGATCAAGGACCTTTTCACCTTGGGCCGCCCGCACGACCGTCCGCACCTGCTGTACCTCTGTAAGAGCAAGAATGTCACGCTCCAGGGCATCAACCTGCGCAATTCTTCTTGCTGGACCTGCACCACAGACCGGATCGAGAATCTGTTGATCGATGGCGTGACCCTGGACAGCCGCGCGTTCTGGAACAATGACGGTTTCGATATCGTGGACTGCACGCATGCGGTGATCCAAAATTGTTTCGTCAATGCGACCGACGACGGCATCTGCCTGAAATCCCATCACAAGGATGTCTGCAACGACGATGTCATCGTGCGGCACAATACGATCACTTCGAGCGCCAGCGGCATCAAATTCGGTACTTTCGGTGTCGGAGGTTTCCGCAATATCCAGATTTTGGACAATGTCGTCTATGACACCTTCCGTTCTGCGATCACCATCCAGAGCGTGGATGGCGGTTTTGCCGAGAATATCCTGGTGGACGGCCTGAAATCCTACAATACGGCCAACGCCATTTACCTGAATGTGGGTCAGCGCCGGGGTGACAAACCCAGCCGGATGGAGAATATTACCATCCGCAATCTCTATGCGGAGATTCCGGTCGAAAAGCCGGACTATGGCGTGGATTACGAGGGACCGACCCTCGAAGACCAGCCGCGCAACGTCCTGCCTTGCGGTATCGTAGGTCTGGAGGGACAGCCGATCAAGAATGTGAAGATCGAGAACGTGGAGATTCATTTCCCGGGCGGAGGTGATCCTCTGTTCGCCAAGGTGGGGACCTATGAACTGGAGAAGGTTCCTGAGATGCCGAAGTCATATCCGGAGTTCTCCCAGTTCAAGGAGTTGCCCGCCTGGGGCTTCTATATCCGCCATGCGGAAGGAGTTCATTTCCAGAATGTTACACTGACGGCGGCTGAGAAGGATTATCGGCCTGCTATCGTGCTGGACGACGTCCATGTCGCATCGTTTACGAACGTGAAGACGAGTGCCCCGAAACAGAAGGTGTCTATCTTCAAGGCGAAGAACTGTTCAGATATCAAGAAATAGCCTTTTCTTATGAGAAGAGTCGTCTCCCTTTTGTCGGCCCTGGGAATCCTGGCGGCCTGCCATCCTGCTTTGAAACTGCAGGAGTATGTATCAAGCACGATGGAATCACCTTGGCAAGTCGGGGCTCCGATGCCGGCAACCGGTGACAGCGCACGCTGCATCGAGATCCGGCCGGACAGCGTCGGACAGACAATCCGTGGCTTCGGTGTCTCCTTCAGCGAATTGAGCGCCCATTCCCTGGGGCAGTTGAGCGAGGCGGACCGTGCGGCCGTGCTGGACGAATTGTTCATCCCCGGACAGGGAGCCAACCTGATCTTCAACCGCACGCCGGTCGGGGCGAACGATTTCAGCCTGGACTGGTATTCCTATGACGAGGTGGACCGGGATTTCGGGATGGAGCAGTTCTCCGTCGCGCATGACGAGCAGTGGCTGATCCCGTTGATCCGGGAAGCACTGCGCCGCAATCCGGAGATGACCGTATGGGCCAGTCCCTGGTGCCCGCCGAGCTGGATGAAGTACAATCACCACTACGCGATGCGTCCCGACAAGGTCAACGATCTGCCGGAGTCCGGACGGGGTTACGAAGGCCGGGATATGTTCATCCAGGAGGAAGAGTACTTTGAGGCGTATGCCTTGTATTTTGAGAAGTATATCCAGGCTTATCGGGAGCACGGGATCGAGATCGCGATGGTGATGCCGCAGAACGAGCCCAATTCAGACCAGAATTTCCCGAGCTGCTGCTGGACTTCTGCCGGCCTGGCACGCTTCATTTCGCATCTGGGCCCGCGGATGGAAAATCAGGGCGTTGATGTGTGGTTTGGTACGTGCGAACGGCCCAAGGTGGCCCTGATCGACTCGGTACTCACGGATCCCATAGCTGGGAAATACATCAAGGGAGTAGGTTTCCAGTGGGCGGGACGTTCCGCGCTTCCGGTCGTACGGGAGAAGTATCCTGAGATGGGACTGATGATGACCGAGCAGGAGTGCGGCAACGGCCGTAACGACTGGAGCGGCGTCAGTCACGCCTGGGGTTTGATGAAGCATTATCTCTCCAATGGGGTAAGTGCCTATGATTATTGGAATATGTCATTGCTGGAGAACGGATTGAGCCGTTGGGGCTGGCGTCAGAATTCCTTGGTGACAGTGGATCCGGAGCAGCATACTTTCCGCTTCACGATTGAGTTTTACCTGCTCAAGCACGTCAGCCATTATGTACAGCCGGGCGCGCAGTTGCTGCGGCTTCCTGCCGAGGCGGATGCCCTGGCATTCCGTAATCCTGACGGACGGATCGTGCTGGTGGCGTCTAATCCGGAAAAACAGCCTCTCGACCTTCTCGTGAAGTCGGGCAGGAAGGCTTGTTCGCTTTCCCTGCCACCCTGTTCCTTCAATACGCTGGTATTCTGATTATGAGAAAGGTATTACCGATCGCTTGCCTTTTGGGCTTGCTGGCTGTGCCCGTCTTCGGGCAACGTCCTGTGTTTCAGGACGAGAGTGCTGCCGTGGAGCAGCGGGTAGAGGACCTGCTTCAACGCATGACGGTCGATGAAAAGATCGATCTGCTCCGGGCTACCTCTCCGGCCAACGAGCGGCTGGGTTTTCCGAAGTATTACCATGGCAATGAGGCCCTTCACGGCGTCGTCCGTCCCGGACGCTTTACCGTCTTCCCTCAGGCCGTCGGTCTGGCAGCGACCTGGGATACGGATCTGATCCTGCAGGTCTCTACGGCCATTTCGGACGAGTCCCGGGCCCGCTGGAACGAGTTGGGCAGGGGTGCGCTCCAGACCAATCTGTATAGTGATCTGCTGACTTTCTGGTCTCCGACGGTCAACATGGCGCGTGATCCGCGCTGGGGAAGGACGCCCGAAACTTACGGCGAGGACCCCTTCCTGTCCGGAGAGATTGGGACGGCCTTCGTCCGGGGCCTGCAGGGGGACGATCCGAAATACCTGAAGGCGGTCTCGACACCCAAGCATTTCGCGGCGAACAATGAGGAGCACAACCGTTTCGAATGCAATGTCCACATTTCGGAGAAGCAATTGCGCGAATACTATCTGCCTGCCTTTGAAGCTTGTATCCGGCGCGGGAAAGCCGCTTCCATCATGTCGGCCTACACCGCCATCAATGACATTCCCAGTACTGCCAATCCCTGGCTGCTGACCAAGGTCTTGCGTGAGGACTGGGGCTTCGAAGGCTATGTAGTCTCGGACTGCGGTGGCCCCGGTTTCCTCATCAGCGGTCATCATTATGTGAAACTCCCTGCGATGGCGGCCGCCCTCTCTCTTCAGGCGGGCCTGGACCTCGAATGCGGTGATGATATCTTCATTGAACCGCTGCGTGAGGCGTTCGCCAAGTGTCTGGTTTCCGAGGCAGATATCGACCGCGCGGCGCGCCATGTACTGACGGCACGGATGCGGCTGGGCTTTTTCGATCCGCCCGGTGCATGTCCCTACGACACGATCCCTCCGTCGGTGATCGGCTCTGAGGCACACCGTGCCCTGGCATTGCAGACAGCCCGCGAGGCGGTCGTCCTGCTCAAGAATGACCGCAAGATGCTGCCTCTCAGGAAAGGAAAGATCCGTTCGCTTGCCGTAGTCGGAATCAATGCCGGTACCTGTGAACTTGGGGATTACAGCGGAGTTCCCGCTTCAGCGCCGGTTTCCATCCTGGAAGGGATACGGACCCTGGCAGGGAAAGATATCCGGGTTGAATACGCCCCGTGGAAGTCGGCCGTGGACGGGATGGAGGTGATTGCACCCGAGTTTTTCCCCGAAGGTCTGAAAGCCGAGTATTATCAAGGCATTGGATTGGCCGGAGAACCGGCGGTACGGACAGATCCCTGGATCAATTACGAGCCTTCCAATCAGGCGCCGGATCCGTTCCTGCCTGATTCTCCTCAAAGCGTGCGCTGGACCGGTAAGCTCCGGCCTCCCGTTACCGGCGAATATGTGCTCAACCTCATTTCGGATGAAGGCGCCCGGTTGAAACTGGACGGTCGCCTGTTGTTTGATGACTGGCGGAGCCACGCCGTGCGTTCCGATACCGTCTCCGTCTGGATGGAGGCGGGGCGTGATTATGCCGTGGAAGTGGAGTATTATGACAACCGGGATTATTCGCTCGCCCGCTTGTGCTGGCGCATGCCTGCCATGGGGAAGCAGGACCGGATGGCATTGTATGGAAAGGCAGGTGAACTGGCTCGCAGGTGCGATGCCGTGGTGGCTGTGATGGGCATCAACAAAAGCATCGAGCGGGAGGGGAAAGACCGTGATGCGATCACTCTCCCGGCAGACCAGCAGGAGTTCCTGCAGGAGTTGTACCGGATTAATCCGAATGTGGTGCTGGTTCTGGTCGCAGGAAGTCCGCTTTCCATCCTTTGGGAGGATAAGAATCTTCCGGCCATCGTGAATGCCTGGTATCCCGGTGAACAGGGTGGCACGGCGGTCGCCGAGGTGTTGTTCGGCCGTTGCAATCCGGCCGGACGTCTTCCGCTGACCTGGTACAATTCGTTGGAGGATTTGCCTCCGTTTGATGACTACGACATCACGAAACGGACCTACAAGTATTTTGACGGGGATGTCCTGTATCCCTTCGGTTATGGTTTGAGTTATACCCAGTTCCGG
Organism: uncultured Bacteroidales bacterium; assembly: GCA_946405485.1. Next base: position 6,195 of record CAMJHJ010000116.1, read on the forward strand.
TACTCGGATTTGCAGGTCGAGGATAGGGGAGAGACCGTCGAGGTGTCGTTCACGTTGAAGAATGTCGGCCGGATGGACGGTGACGAGGTTGCGCAGGTCTATGTGCAGTTGCCTGAATATGAGGGTATTGCGCCGCTGAAGGAGCTCCGCGGTTTCCGCCGGGTGCATCTGCGTCATGGCGAAAGCCGCCGGGTGACCGTTCCGCTTCGCCGGGAGGATTTGCGCTATTGGAGCGAGTCGCGGAAGGCGTTCGTCATCCCCGAGGGGCTTCCGACCGTAATGGTCGGCGCCTCTTCCTCCGACATCCGCTTGCAACGCTAGACGTCAGATAAGCCGGTGCCTGTGCCATTCAGGGAGCATTCCCCCGAAGGGGTTAGATTCTCTGCTCCCTGAATGGCACAGGCACCGGCTATTAGTAGGCTCAGCAGGAGGCGGCGATGGAAAGTGAGGCGAAGTCACCGATCTGTTCGCCGAGTTCAGCGGGCTTGACCTGACACACTGCCGCGGCCGCCGGCAAGGCTTCGCGGTCGATCACGGCCTGCATGAACGGGCGGATCAACTGTTCGGCCCGCACAAAGATGCTGCCGATGGCGATTACTTCCGGGTTGAGGATATCGATCAGCACCGACAGTGCGCGACCCAGGTATTCGGCAGAAGTCTGATAGACCTTTACTGCCAGCGAATCACCCGCTGCAGCCGCCTCGGCGACGGTTTTTGCCGTGATGCCGGCAAGGTCCCCGTCCGGACACCAGGCTACCTTGCGGCCCATCATCAACTGCTCCTTGACGGCAGACTGCGCCAGCTGGGCGATGCCGCCGCCGCTGGCAAATCCCTCGAAGGAACCGGCCTTGCCATAGCCGACGGGGCCGAAATCACTGAGCCGGATGTGGCCGACCTCACCGCCGTTGTCGTTCGTGCCGGCGTAGAGTTTCCCATCCAGTACCAGTCCGGCGCCCATACCCGTCCCGAAAGTGAGGAAAACCATATTGCGGGTACCGCGGCCGGCGCCGTATTTCCATTCCGCGAGGGCGCAGGCGTTGGCGTCGTTCTGCAGGGCAGCTCGGATGCCTGTAGCCTCTTCGACCAGTTTCACGATAGGGATGTTGTCCCAGCCGGGGAGGTTGGGAGGGGATTGTACGACCCCTGTCTTGCTGTCCAGAGGGCCTCCGCAGGAGATGCCCACGGCGCGGGTGTTGGCTGCGTCCAGGCCATGCCGTTCAGCCATTGCCTTCACTTCCGAAATGATGCGGGCGACGGTTTCGTCGACGTTAGTCGTCTCAAACCTAACCTTGTCGGCGATTTCCAACTGTCCGTCGGTATCCACGCCATAGATGACGGCGCATTTCGTGCCGCCGATATCAATGCCTAACAGATTGGTTTTCATTATTGTA
>CAMJHJ010000117.1 GCA_946405485.1 uncultured Bacteroidales bacterium
AAACGTTATTTTTGCCTTCTCGTGCAGCTGGAGGGCTGGTTCCTTCGGCTCCGTAGCCGTCATTTTTTCGAAAAAAGGTCACCAACGGACACGGATTGGACCGGTTTCGTGACCGTCGGTGGACCCAAAGGGTTAGCGCGGGCGGAGCCAGCGCTCGGGGTCTTGGGGAATGGTGCGGTCGTCCCAGATTTCGAAGTGGAAGACCGTCTCGCCGGCGATGGTGTCCACGGTGCCCAGGACCTGCTCGGTCTTGACCTTGTCGCCCGCCTTGACATCCACCCGCTTCATCTTCGCATACAAAGTGAAATAATTGCCATGCTGCACCAGGATGCACTGGTGATAACCCGGCAGCACCGTGATCTGCGCCACCGTGCCGTTAAACACGGCCTTCACCGGCGTATCCGGCGACACCGCTATGTTGATGCCGTTGTTCGCCGGCAACTGGAGATTCTTGAAAACCGGATGATACTGCTTGCCGAAACGGCCCGTCAGCGCCCCCGACACCGGCCACGGCAGAATGCCGCGATTGGCCACGAACTGGTCCGCCAGCTTATAATCCACCGGCGCCTTCGGCTTGGACGTAGAACCTTTCCGGGAAGATTTCGAAGAGGAAGCCTTGCCGCCGGAACCCATCGCCTTGTTGATCGCGGCCCGGATCTCCCGCTCCAAGGCATCCGCCTGCCGCCGTTTCGCCGCCAGATCCTTCTGGTACTTCGCCTTCTGCTTGGTCAGCGTCGCCGACAGCGCCTGCGCCTCCTTCTCCTCCGACTTCAACTTCTGCATATCCGCCACCCGCTGCGCCTTCAACTTCCGCGCATCCGCAGCCAGCACCTCCAGCGAAGCCTTTTCCTTCTCCAGCTCCGCCTTGGAAGCGCGGATCTTCGCGGCCTGGACCGACATCTGGGAAGAAAGATTCTTGAAGAAACCGAGCCTCCGGAAGCCCTGGGCCACATTGTCGGAAGCCAGGATATACATGAACCAGATCCGGGTATCGCGGTTCTTGTAGGCGCTCTTGACCAGGCGGCTGCCGTAGGTAATCATCGTATCCAGCCGCGACTGCAGCACGTCGATCTGCTTCTGCCGCACCGCGATGGAATCTTCCAGGACGGCGATTTCCCGGTCACTTTCCTCCAGCAGCGACTGCCGCGTCGAGATCTTGCTCCGCACCAGCGACAGGCGCGAAAGGGCATCCGCGTTGCGTGCCGCATTGTCCTTGATCTGCTTGTCCAGCATGGCGATCTCCTTCTCCAGCCGGGCCTTGCGCGACTCCTTTTCCTTCACGTTCTGGCCATACGCAACGGTGCCACCCAGGCCCAGGCGCAAGCCAGAGCCAGGGTTGAAGCCCAGACCGAGGCCCAGGCAAACGCACAGCAGCGATATGACCTTCCGGTGAATCATTGCCCGATCGCCTTCAAACGCTCCGACACGCGCTCATCCAGGTCCGGCACGGCGCCTTCGCCGTTCTTCGCCTTGGCGAGGTTCCAATACACCCGCGCGGTGTCGTATTCCTTCAACTTATACAGGACCTCGGCATAGTGGTCCAGCACGGCCGCGGAATCCTTGCCCCCGTAGAGCATCGCGTGCTTGAAATAGGGTTTGGCTTCCGCCGCCTTGCCCTGAAGGTACAGGATCCAGCCGTAGGTGTCGAGGTAGGTCGCATTGTCGGGCTCAGCTTCGATGGTGACCTTGCTCATCGCGGCCGCCTTCTTCAGCTTGCGGCCCTCGAGGCAGAGGAAATAGGCGTAGTTGTTGAGCACCGGCAGGTAGTGCGGATCGATCTTGAGCGCCTTCTCATACGCTTCGAAGGTCTTTTGGGAATCGCCGAGCTCATGCCAGGCGTCCCCGATGCCGGAGTACGCGCGCAGGCGGATGGCGGTGTCCCGGGGCGAGGTGGCCCCGATGATGCGCTCGCAGTCCCGGACCAGACCTTCGTAATCCTTCAGGTTGTAGTCGGAATAGGTCTTCATCTCGAGGAATCCGGGCTCCTTCGGGAAGTCGGCGAAGGCCTGTTCGGCGGCAGGGCCGGCCTCCTCCCAACGCTCGAGCAGGGTCAGGAGCTGGACGTACATCCCGCGCGAGCCTATGCTCTCCGGATACTGTTCGCAGCACTCTTTCAAGACCTCCACGGCCTTGGCGCCCTCACCCGTATTGTAATAATAGGAGCCGACGGTCTGCAGGACGCTGCTGTCCCTGGGCGCCTGGTCGCGATAAGTGTCCACCAGCAGGTCGAGGTTGGGCTTGAAGCGCCGGGCGAACTGGGGATCGGCGTGCTGGAAAAGCGTCTGGATGTAGCGGGTCTTCATCTCCAGCGGCGCGGCCTCTCCCGTCACGAACTCCGTGACCGTCGCGAAATAGTTGGGGAAATCGCCCCGGTAGCGGTAGATCTCCGACATGCCCAGGAGCGCCTGGGGCATCCCGGATTCATAGGAAAGCGCCTCGCCGTAGTATTTGAGGGCCAGGGTATCCTTGAACTGGGACACACAGTGGTCCCCCATCGCGACCAGGATGCGCGGGGAGGTCAGATCCTCGTTGTAGGACTCCAACAGGGCGTAGGCCTCATCGGGCTTCTGCTGCCGCATCAGGACGTCATATTTGGTCAGGGCGACCATCTCATCCTTGCCCGTGACGGTCTCGATCTCGTCGAGGGTCCGGAGGACTTCGTCGACCTTGCCGTTCTGCATGTAAAGCTGGGCCAGGGTGTAATAGATGTCGGTTTTCTTGGGGAACTCCTTCATCAGCGACTCGTAGATGTCGATGGCGAGTTCGGGCTGGCCGGTCGAGGTGTAGAGACGGGCCAGGCGGTCGCGGTACCAGTAGTTGGAGGGGTCCAGCCGGACGGCTTCCCGCAACTGGGCGACGGCCGTGTCATAATCCTGGAGGTAGACGGAGCTCATCCCCAGATAGTAGCGGACCGCATCATTGGCAGGGTCGGCGGCCGACAAGACCTTGAGCAGGGAGGCGGCTTCCTTGAATTTGCCGGCGTCGAAAAGGGCGACGGCGTCGACCAGGCCGGACTCGACCTGGAGGCTTTTCTTGCTCTGGGCGGACGCGGGTGCTATGGCGCTGAAGATCAGCGCGCAGGCGGCCGCAACCGCCATCATCGTTTTTCTCATACCTTTCATCCCTTACAAAAATAGTACAAATTCAAAGGAATTTGCGTACTTTCGTGAAAAGGTTCGGGAAGATTTTGGGCGAAAGATGCAACATTTCCCGGACCGCATGCATCTTATAAACCGACGAACGAAGGCATCATGCCGGAGAAACTTGCACTGAAACCTGACGAGAAGAGACTGATCCGCCTTGCCAAAAAAGGGGACCCAGGCGCTCAAAAGGGATTGTATGACCTCCTGGCGCCGAAAATGTTCGCGGTTTGCATCCGTTATATGGGTGACCGGATGGCAGCGGAGGACGTCTTGCAAGACGGCTTCGTTACCTTGTTCGCCAAGCTCGACAGCTTCTCGGGGATCGGTTCCTTCGAAGGCTGGGCCAGAAAGATCTTTGTCAACACGGCGCTCATGAGCCTGCGCAAGTCTGATGTGCTGAAGGATTCCGGCGACATCGAGGAGGCGCGGAGCCTGACCGGCAGCGGCACTTCGGCCATCGAGGATATCGGTTACAAGGAATTGATGGAAATGGTCGCCGGGCTGCCTCCCGGGTTCCGGACCGTCTTCAACATGTACGTGGTCGAAGGCTATTCCCACAAGGAAATCAGCGAGGCGCTGGGGATCACGGAGAATACTTCACGGTCCCAGCTGCAGCGGGCGCGGACGTTGTTACAAAGTAGAATTAGAGAATTGAGTGATGACAGATAGAGAGTTTGATCAGAAAGTGAAATCGCTTCTTGCGAATGCCGGGGAGGCCGCTCCCGACGGCGCGTGGGACGCGATCCGAGCCCGGATTCCGGCGAAAGCCGCGAAGACGGCGGCCCCCTGGTGGTGGGCCGGCGCCGGCCTTGCGGCCGCCGCCGCTGCGGTCGCGATGGCCCTCGTGCTGGGCGGGACGTTCCGTACCGATCCTTCGGTCGTGACGGCCGGGGAAGGTCCCGTCGTCGCGCAGGTCGCCGAGCCTCAGACGCAGGTGGCCAAGAAGAATGTCGAAACGGCGGTCGAGGAGAAAGCGGTCGAGCAGGCCGTACCTTCCCAGGCCGTGCCGAAGAGCACCGGTCCCGCTTTCCGCGTCAGCAAGCGCGCCGTTCCCACCGGCTTGAAACCCAAGACCTTACCGGACGGGTCGCAGTCTGCGACCACCGCGCCGTCTTCTTCCGCCACCCCCGCCGAGAGCGCTCCTGCCGCCAAGGGCGTCGAGTCCGCGACGACCAAGACCGCGCCGGCTGCCAAGGGTTCCGAGAAGACTCCGGCCGCCAAGACTTCCGAAAAGACACCGACCCAGGTCTCCGAGAAGACCGTCCAGGGCTGGAGCGATCCTTTCGCCCGGATGGCGTACGAGGACGCGCACCGCAAGACCCGCCGTGGCGTCTCTCTCGACATCAACGGGCTCGTGGGTACCAATGACAAAGCCATGGCCACCCTGCGGAACGGGATGATGGCGGTGCCTGCCAAGGCGCAGTCCGCCACCGGCCAGTCCACCTATATCACGGAAGAGGGTGAGTCCCGCTACGGCGTGCCGCTCTCCTTCGGCCTCGGCGCCAAATTCTATCTGTCCGACCGCTGGGCCCTCGGCACCGGTGTCAGCTACAGCCTCCTGTCACGTTCCTTCCCCGGTTCGTACACCAAGGAAGGGGCTGTGATCAAGCCGGCCAATTCTAACATCAAACATACGATCCAGTACATCGGGATCCCTGTCAACCTGTATTATGATCTCGTCTCCAACCGCTTCATGACGATGTACACCTTCGCAGGCGGTTCCGTGGAGAAGGGTATCGTCCAAAAGTACACCATCCCCGGTTCCGGCGGGACGGAGGTCTGGAAGCAGAAGGTTCCCGGCCTGCAAGGCTCCGCCGCCCTCGGTTTGGGTGTCCAGATGAAGCTTTCCGACCACCTGGGCCTGTATGTGGACCCGAGCGCAAGGTATTATTTCGGCGCCAACCAGCCGAAGAGCATCCGCACGCAGCAGAAGGTGATGTTCAACCTGGAGCTCGGTGTCAGGTTCGACCTGTAAAAAACATTCCATTACACTAAAAAACTTAAAAACTAATCGGAATGCCCTGTCGTGAGACAGGGTTTTTTCGTCTTTTACCCGGGGTTTTTCGTTTCTTTGCGAAAACGGACGACTATGAAAACTTCGGCGCTGAGCGGGCTTCGCGCCCGACTCTTTTTTCTATTTATGCTCCTGATGCTGGCCGGGGTGGCGGCTTGCGACCGGCTGGAACCGGACATCCACATCCGACGCAGCTTAACCTTTCCTTCCCATGACAAGAGCCGGGTCCACCGCGGCGGAGTGGCTGTGGATTCGACCGGCGCGCCGGTCGTCATCCCGCCGGACGGGCTTTTCGTCACGGCTATCGCCTACCCCGATAGGTACGACTGGCGCCGGGATACGGCCAGGGGCGACATACGCGGCCGCCTGCTCTTGCTCCGGATGCGGGACGAAACGGCCGCTTTCGATACGGTGCTCGCGCTGGAAGCCGGTGCCGGACGCCCCATCAGCCTGGACCCCGACCGCCACCAGTTCACCGGCGGCCACCTCTACACCCAATGCATCACCGAAGCCGGCACCATCTACCGCCAAGACGGCCGCACGGTGTTCCTGTCCCGGGAACGCGAGTATCTGCGCGGGATCCTGGCGCAGGATGATGACGCCCTCTACACCCTGTCCCAACGTCTTGACGGAGCGGGCGGATTTGTGCTCCGGCGCAACTGGAAACCCCTTCTGGCCCGCGAGGGCGGCCGCCTCCACGGCAGCCTCGGCGAACCGGGCTGGAGCCGTACGGGAGCCCTGTTCGCAGATGGCGGCGATGTCTGCTTCTTTTATGATAATACCGGCAGCGACGGGACATCCGGCAGCGACGGAGGGTGGATCCTCGTCCGCTGTAGGGCTGGTTCTGAAGGACAATCCTCGGAAGCGGCCGCGCGGGAAGTCCGGGAGGAACCGGTCACGCTTCCCGACGGCATCACCCAGCTGTACGATCTCCGCTGCTATGACGGCGTCCTCTGCGTCGCCTGCCGCTGGAAGCAGCGCGAGCCGGTGCTATTCGTTGGAAATAAGAAATACGACCTGTCCGCCACCTTCCCCACCCCGGCCGCCAAGTCCGGTTTCCGCCTCCTATGCGGCGATGCCGGCATCCGGATCAGCGGAGCGGTCCGCCTCCGGTACAACGGCCGGCTCTACACCTGCCTGTGGTCTGAGAAACGGCTCCTGGCGACGAAGGAGGGCCATTGCGATTGGTGGGATCCGGAGTTCTTCGTGCGGAAGGAAAATGGCCGTGTCGTGGAAACCGGTATCGACGGATGCTCCTACCCTTTGGAAGGCGGCACCCTGATGATGCCCGCCTGCGCCTTCCGGACCGGCTCCGACCTCTATCTCGCCCTGGCCGGCGGCTCGACCGGGAATGACGACCCCGTCCCCGGCAGTCCCGTCCTCTGGCACAACGGAGAGTCCATCCCTCTCATCCTCAACGGTTTCCCCACCTCCGTCACCGTCCGGTGACTGATGGAAAAACCTAAACGATCCGGCGGCCGGCGACGAGGACGTGGGAGACGCGGATGTCGTCGTCGAAGATGACGATGTCGGCATCCTTGCCGGGAGCGATGCTGCCCTTGCGGTCCGAGAGGCCCATGAAGCGCGCCGGATTCACCGTCATCATCTTGACGGCATCCACCACGCTGCAGCCCGCGATCTGGACCATCGTGCGGACCAGGCGGTCCGTCGTCGCGACGCTGCCCGCGAAACAACTGCGGTCGGGCATCTTGGCCACGCCATCCTCGACGATGACCTCCCGCCCTTCGGCAAGGCCGCCCAAGATACTCTTTCCCTCGGGCATGCCCGCCGCCCTCATGGAATCCGTAACCAGCGCGATGCGGTCCACGCCCTTGATCTTCAGGACCAGTTTCAGCAGCGACTGGGGCACGTGGACGCCGTCCGCGATGATCTCGATGCTCATCCCATCCTGATAGTAGCCATACTCGACCACGCCCGCATAGCGGTAGGCGTTACGGCGCGTCACGGTGCTCATGCAGGAGAAGAAATGCGTCAGGTGCTCCGCGCCGCTCAGGTAAGCAGCTTCACACTCTTCGAAAGTAGCATTGGTGTGGCCGATGGATGCCAGGATTCCCCGTGCCTTCAAGGCGGCAGCGAAAGCAGGCGCCCCGTCCAGCTCGGGCGCGAAACTCCAGCGTTTCAGGATGTCTCCGCCCTTCTCCAGGATCGCATTATAATCCTCCGGCTTGGGACAGCGCAGGTAAGCAGGATCTTGGGCGCCGGCCTGCTCAGGCGCGAAATACGGTCCCTCCAGGTGAAGGCCCCCCATCACCGCACCGTCGTGGCAATAGGCCTGGGCTTTGCGGTAGGTCTCGAACGAATCGAACAACAATTCATTGGAGCTCGTGCAGGTCGTGGGATACA
>CAMJHJ010000118.1 GCA_946405485.1 uncultured Bacteroidales bacterium
TGGACAACCTCAAGCCGCAGAACAAGGCCATCAAGGCCGGCGGCGAGGCCACCCTCCCGGTCTATGTCTTCAAGAACGGCTACACCGTGATTCCGGTCTACGGCGCAGGCCTCTGGGGCCCCGTGTGGGGCTACATCGCCTTCCAGCCGGACTGCCGGACCATCGCCGGCGCCTACTTCGACCATGAGTCCGAGACCCCGGGCCTCGGTGCCAAGATCAAGGACGAAGCCTGGTTCCGCGAGAAGTTCGTCGGCAAGGCCGTCGCCTTCGGCCAGGAGATGCTCTTCAACCTCGACAAGAACGCCGAAGAGTCCGGCGCCGCCAACGCGGTGGACGCCATCACCGGCGCCACCATGACTTCCAGGGGTCTGAACGAGGCCCTCAACGTCTGGTTCAAGGCCTACGAAAGCCACCTCGCAAACGCCGCCGACTGCTGCCAGAACGGCGAGAAAGATTGCGAGCACTGCGAAAACCATAAAGCAGAGGAGGAATAATCATGGATAAGAAACTCAAAGAAACGATCCTCAACCCGATCCTGAAAGGTAACCCGATTACCGTTCTCATCCTGGGTATCTGCTCCTCGCTGGCCGTTACGGTCCAGCTGAAGGGCGCCCTGGTGATGGCCCTCTCCGTGATCGTCGTCACGGGCCTCTCCAGCCTCGTCTGCTCGCTGCTCCGCAACACCATCCCGATGCGTGTGCGTATCATCGTGCAGCTCGTCGTCGTGGCCATGATGGTCATCCTCGTCGACCAGATCCTCAAGGCCGGCGAAGGCACCTACGCCATCGACAAGCAGCTCTCCGTCTACATCGGCCTGATCATCACCAACTGTATCGTGATGGGCCGCATCGAGGCTTTCGCCCTCGGCAACAAGCCCATCCCTTCCCTGCTGGACGGTCTGGCCAACGGCCTGGGCTACGGCCTCATCCTGGTCATCGTCGCCTTCTTCCGCGAGCTTCTCGGAAGCGGCACCCTGTTCGGCCTGCAGGTCCTGCCTGCCGGCTATATTCCCAACAACCTCGTGATCCTGCCGCCGTTCGCGCTGATCCTGCTCGGATGCATCATCTGGGTACACCGCGCCTGCGACAAGGACCTTCAGGAGAAATAATCGCGTCGCCCTATGGAATACGTAAGCTTATTCGTCAAGTCAATCTTCGTTGACAATATGATCTTCGCATACTTCCTGGGTATGTGCTCATACCTGGCGGTATCGAAGAACGTGAAGACAGCCAATGGCCTGGGCCTCGCTGTGATCTTCGTCCTCTTCTTCACCCTGCCCATCAACTGGGCCCTCAACAAGTTCGTGCTCCAGCCCGGCGCACTGAGCTGGCTGGGCCCCCAGTTCGCAACGGTGGACCTGAGCTTCCTGAGCTTCATCCTCTTCATCGCCGTGATCGCCGCCTTCGTGCAGCTGGTCGAGATGATCGTGGAGAAGTTCCTTCCTTCGCTGTACTCCTCGCTCGGTATCTTCCTGCCGCTGATCGCCGTGAACTGCGCCATCCTGGGCGGTTCCCTCTTCATGCAGCAGCGCGACTTCGCGAGCTTCGGCGAGCCGCTCGTCTATGGCCTCGGTTCCGGTCTCGGCTGGTACCTCGCCATCGTGAGCCTCGCCGCCATCCGGGAGAAGCTGTCCTACAGCAACGTCCCCGCCCCGCTCAAGGGCGTCGGCATCACCTTCATCACGGTGGGCCTGATGGGTATGGCATTCATGATCTTTATGGGTATCCAGCTTTAGGAGGAGCACGCAATGACACCTACAATAATCGCTTCTATCGCAGTCATCGTCATCCTGACCTTGCTGCTGGTGGTCTTGCTGCTCTATGTCAAGGCCAAGATCACCCCGACCGGTACGGTCGACATCGATATCAACAACGGTAAGAAAACCCTCAAGGTCAATCCCGGCAACTCGCTGATGAACACGCTTGCCGAGCAGAAGATCTTCCTCCCCTCCGCCTGCGGCGGCAAGGCCAACTGCGGCCAGTGCAAGGTCCAGGTGCTCGAGGGCGGCGGTGAGATCCTCCCGACCGAGACCGGCTTCTTCAACCGCAAGCAGATCAAGGAAGGCTGGCGCCTGGGCTGCCAGGTCAAGGTCAAGGACAACCTGAAGATCCAGGTGGCCGAGTCCGCCCTGTCCGTCAAGAAACTCGAGTGCGAGGTGATCTCCAACGAGAACGTCGCTACGTTCATCAAGGAATTCACCGTCAAGCTCCCCGAGGGCGAAGAGCTCGAGTTCAAGAGCGGCGAGTACATCCAGATCGACATCCCCGCCTACGAGGCCGACTTCTCCGACATGGGCGTGGCCGACATCTACAAGGGCGACTGGGACAAGTACGGCATCACCGCGCTCAAATACAAGAACGACGTCCCGACCATCCGTGCCTACTCCATGGCTTCCTATCCGGGCGAGAAGGGCATCATCAAGCTCAACGTGCGTATCGCGACCCCGCCGTTCGACCGCACCCAGCCGAAGGGCGTGTTCAAGTTCGTTCCGGGCGTCCCTCCGGGCATCGCCTCCACCTACGTCTTCTCCCGCAAGCCGGGTGACAAGGTGATGATCAGCGGCCCTTACGGCGAGTTCCTCCTCCCGAAGGACGATCCCGAGGACATGGAATACATCTTCGTGGGCGGCGGCGCCGGCATGGCTCCGCTCCGCAGCCACATCATGCACCTGTTCAAGACGCTCAAGACGAACCGCCAGGTTCACTTCTTCTACGGCGCCCGCGCCCTTGTCGAAGCCTTCTACCTGGAGGACTTCGCCGAGATCGAGAAGGAGTTCCCGAACTTCAAGTTCTACCTGGCCCTCGACCGTCCTGACCCGGCAGCGGATGCCGCCGGCGTCAAGTACACCCCGGGCTTTGTGCACAACGTGATGTATGAGACCTATCTCAAGAACCACGAGACGCCCGAAGACATCAAGTACTTCATGTGCGGTCCTCCGATGATGGTCTCGTCCGTCAACAACCTCCTCGACTCGCTCGGCGTCCCGCCCGAAAACGTCCTTTACGACAACTTCGGAGGATAAAGATTTATTTTACATCGAAAGAATTCACAAAATCTGCGATACGATTTTTTCGAATTCTTGCAGGCTCCCCGGCCCCCGCGTATTTTTGCCGCCATGAGACACGGACAAATACCCGGGGGCCGGCAGTATACTACATGCCTGTCCGACCTGTTCCAGCGCCCCGGCACTCTGCGGAGCGCGCGGTCACTTCTGTTATTTTGCTTTTTACTCTCTCTGTCGGCTACCCTGGGTTCTTGCCGGAAACTGCCCGGCACCCTTACGGACGAGCCGGTGCCGGAGGCGCCGCCAGCCGTGGATTCGGTCACGGTCAGCCTCCGGTTCGACGCGGGAGGGCAGGCGGTCCGGCGCGTGGACCTGTTCTGCTACAGCAATACGGGGACCGAATCCTTGTTATTGCACATGCGCTGCGACAGTCTGCCCGGCACCCTGGACCTGAAGGTCCCGGAAGACGCCGGGACGGTCGTCTGCATCGCCAACAGCCCGCACGCGTTCAACCTGAATGCGCTGGGGCGCTTCGATGCCATGAAGCAGCTGCGCTTCAACTTCCTGGATGACAATCCGGCGGAGCCGGTCCTGGGCGGGATGGCGGTGATCCGGGACAGATCGTGCGCCCTCTCCCTGAAGCCGCTTCTCTGTTGCATCACGCTGGTCTCCGTGGCCAACACCATGGATGGTTACGAGCTGCTGGAGGAGCCGCGCGTCCGCTTGAGGGACATCCCCGATTCGGCGGAAATCCTGCGGGAGACCGATTTCCGTCCCTCGGAGCTGATCGACGCCGGACCGTGGACGGCGCTTCCATACGACGTCGGCTATTTCCCGCAAAAGTCGGGGATCCGGCTGTGGTGCTACCCCAACGACACGCCGGAGAATGTCCTGGGCACACCCAGGCCCTGCCTGGAATTCGAATGCCTGATCCTCGGGAAGACCTGCACTTTCGAGGTGCCGATGCCCCCGCTGCCGCGCGGGTGCTCAAAAGAAGTGGAACTGACTGTCAACGGCCCCGGAGACTACCGCTACAAGATTCGTTAGAAAAACGTATCTTTGTAGTTGATGACTGGGCAGAAACACGCATATCTCATCCTCGTCCATGCTTGTCCGGACCAGGTCCGCAAGTTGCTGGCCATGCTGGACGATCCCCGCAACGACCTGTTCATCCACATCGACCGCAAGGCTCCCTTTGGTCCACAGGCGCTGGAAGGCTGCTGCCGGCATTCCGCCGTGCATTTCATCGAACCGCGGCTCCGGGTGAACTGGGGCGGGGTCAGCATCATGCGGGCTACGCTTGCGCTGCTCAAGGCCGCCACATCCGGTCACTATGCCTGTTATCACCTGCTCAGCGGAATGGACCTGCCCATCAAGAGCCAGGAGGAGATCCACGCCTTTTTCGACGCCCATCCCGGCCGGGAATTCCTCCAGCTCTGGCCGGTCGAACCCGCCCGCGCCACGCGCTTCCGGTATTTCACCCTCTTTCCCGAAGGGCAGCATTTCTTCCTCACGAACTGGATCAACCTGCTCGTCAAGGGATTCCTGATTCCCTTGCACATCGGCATCAACAAAGACGTCGATTTCCACATGTCCGCGCAGTGGTTCAGTATTACGGATGACTGCGCGCGGTATGTTCTCTCGCAGGAGGACTGGCTGGAGCGGGTCTTCCGCCACACCGGCACCTGCGATGAGGTCTTCCTCCCCACCGTGCTCTGGAAGTCTCCCTTCCGGGACCGGATCTACGACGCCACCTTGCACCGGGAGCGGGAAAGGACCGTCGACCCCGACCGTCCCGGCAACCTCCGCTTCATCGACTGGACCCGAGGAGAGAGTGTCCGGCATCCCTGGACCTTCCGCGAGACAGACTGGGACCTGCTGATGAGCGTCCCCTGTTTCTGGGCCCGCAAATTTGACGAACGGGTCGACCCCGTCATCATAAACCGCCTGTACGAAAAGTTCAAACCCCGTGACCGGGATCAATCACTCCCGGGAACGGTGTCTGAACAGTCTTGAAAGCAGGCGCCGGCAGAAACGTTTCAGTCAGGAATCAGGGAAGCGACTTTCGAAAGGATAGCCGCAGGGCTAATCCCACGCAGGCAGGCGAGGTCTGTGCGCAGGCAGCGCCCCTCGCCGTACACGCTGCACGGACGGCAGGGCAGGTCCAGCTGTACATAATTCCTCTCGGGATCGGCCCCCCAGGCTGAATAGCCCATGGCCGGATGCGTTGCGCCCCACACCGCAACCAGCGGCGCGCCGGCGAGTGAGGCCATGTGCATGGCCGCAGAATCCATGGCGACGACAGCATCCAGGCAGGACATCAGGGCAAGCTCTCCCGCCAGGTCGGTCAAGCCGAACACAGGCGTGAGATTGGGATGCAGGGCCGCCTGACGGCGGGCATATTCCAACTCCTCTCCGGGTCCGGAGAAGAGAAACACACGGTCGTAGGCTGCACAGAGACCGTCTACCAGGACATCCCGCAGATCCTCCGGGTAAGATTTGAGAGCGGACAACGAGAACGGGGCAAAGCCAACCCATCGTCCTTCCTTGACGCCGTATACTTCCGGGAGAGGCCATGAGGCCCTGACGGGAAGGGGCGGTACGCCTACGGGATAACCCAGACGTTCGAAGACATCGCAGAAACGCAGGACATTGTTGCGCAGGGAGAGGATGCGCTTGCCGCGGCGACGCAGCAGCGGACGCCGGGCAGCCTTGTCCTGCCGGTAGGCGGCCGTCCGGGCGCCGCACAGCCGCATGAGCAGCCTGACGGCCTTGCCACGCAGTTCGTTGCGCAAGTCCGCCACCAGGTCCGCGCCGCACCCGCGGGCATCCCTGACAATCTGACCCACCGAATCGACCGGGATGAAATCCAGGTCCGGGATGCCAACGAAGAAGGCAGGCATGCGCTTTTTGGTGGCTATCGTGATACCCAAGTCGGGGTACGCCGTCCGTAAGGCACGGACGGCATGGACCACCATCGCGACATCGCCGATGCCGGCCGAACGCAGGATGAGCATCCTGGCCATTACTTCTTGCCGTAAAGCACCGGGTTGGTATCGGCGTCGTTGTACATCTTCATCTGCTTGTAGACCTTCATGTATCTGGCCCCGGAAGCGATGTCCTCAAGCAGTTCGCTGATGGCCCGGGAGAGGTCTTCCCGCTGCGTGAGCAGGACGGACAGTTTCTCGCTGCAGCGGCGCAGATGGTCAGCGGAAACGTCCGTTCGCTCCGTCTCCTTGCGCATGTGATAAATCTTCAGGGCCAGGATGGACAGGCGGTCGACCGCCCAGGCCGGAGTCTCGGTGTTGATCCGTACGTCCGGCCGGACCTGCACGTCCTTATAGCGGTCAAGGAACCAGGAATCGATGTACTCGACCATATCCGTCCGCTCCTGGTTGGAGCGGTCGATCCGCCGCTTGAGGGCCAGGGCTTCCACCGGATCGATGTCCGGATCCCGGATCAGGTCTTCCAGGTGCCACTGGACCGTGTCGATCCAGTTCTTGCGGTACAGCAGATGCTCCAGCGAGCCGGAAGGATATGGATTCGGGCAAGGGGCATCCACATCATCTCGAAGATGGTAATCGGTGATGACCCGGTCAAAAAGGGCGTTCACCGCAACGACATCGAATTCTTTCATTGTCCTCGGAAACTAATTCATTATACAATATCACGGAAACGATCCGGAATGCGGACGACAATCTTCAGTTCAAACATCGCCGGCTTGTTCAGGGCATAGGGTGGCCGGCAAAGGGTCTGGCAGATACGGGCGAAACGTGTCCAGCGGTCGAAGTCCCGCGCCGGGAGATCGGTCGCATAACGGATTGTCCGGGCCCGCTTCTGCATGTGCGGTCCCCAGCCCTGCCCCACGCGGTCGGCATCCTGGAAACGGTCCTGCAGGCGCTTCATGTCGAAATAGCCGAAGTGCATAAGGTACAGGTCCTTGGCTATATGGAAATTATGTCCCTTGATCCGGTGGAAGCCGGAGCCCCAGACACAGGGTCTTGCCACGATGGAGGGCTTGGTATACCGCGTTCCGAGTTGGGCATAATGCCGCTGGTGCAAGAAGGGTTCGGCATCCGTGATGTCTCCCTCCTCGCCCAGTTTCTGGCCGAAATCCAACCCCAGGGCAGACAAGGAGGTACCGATTTTCTGCCGGGACAGATATTCCGGAAGGCTCATCCCCAACTTGGGATCCACGACGACGAACTCATCCGCATCCACCCCAATCACGAGGTCATACCCGCACCCGAGCAGGGCTGCCGCGCGGTCCGAGAGGAACTTCAGCCGGCCTTTCTCGGCAGAGACGACCTGCGTCCCGATCTTCTCGTGAAGTTCGGCATGCGTCCCCTCGCAGAAATCCCCGATCTGCTGGTCCGTCCCGTCGAAATAGATATAAAGGTTCTCCCGGCCCAGTTGCGCACCGTAGTATTCAACCCACTTGCGCAGGTAGAAATCGTCGTTGCGGACCATGGTCAAGGCGGCTATCTTC
>CAMJHJ010000119.1 GCA_946405485.1 uncultured Bacteroidales bacterium
GGCAGCCGAATGGGGGCGGGTGGCAGATGCGCTGCGGATTTTGCGGCGCCCTGACGGCGTGACGGATGAGTTCGAGGGGTATGCGGGGCAGACCGTCAAGCAGGCGGATGTCAACCTGCTGGCTTATCCGCTGCAAGTCGTGACCGACTCGAAGGCGATCCGCCGGGATCTTGAGTTTTATGAGCCCCGCATCCATCCGCATGGACCCGCGATGTCGCAGGCGATCCTGGCCCTGCAATGGGCCCGGCTGGGGGAAGGATCCAAGGCTTATGAACTATATCAGAAAGGCCTGGAGGGCCACTTGCACGGCCCTTTCCTGGCGTTCAGTGAGACGGCCGGCCATGGAGACACTTGTTTCATGACGGGCCTGGGTGGCTTCTTACAGCTGTTTATCAATGGTTTCTGCGGTCTGGAACTGACGGATGGCGGCGTTGTCCAGTTGCCCGCCGCCCTTCCTCCGCAATGGAAAAGCATCACTGTCACGGGTGTCGGTCCGGAACGCCGGACTTATTCGAATAGAAGGAAATGAAACAGAAGTCTTTCCAGTATTGGCAATGGCGGACGCTGATCGTTTTGATGATCGGTTATGCCTGCTATTATTTCCTGCGGAAGAATTTCAGCACGGCCATTCCGGCCATGGAGGCGACCCTGGGCCTGAGTAAGGCGCAGCTGGGGGCCTTCCTGACGGCCAACGGCATCGTGTACGGCATCAGCCGTTTCGTCAACGGAATCATTGCCGACCGGGCCAACAAGCGCAGGATGATGACCCTTGGGCTGCTGCTTTCTTGCGTAATCAACCTGCTGATCAGTTTTTCGCCCAAGTTTAACGGTTTCATGCACCTGTTGGACTCCGAGGGGAAGGCGACGGTCGGGCTGGTCTATCTGATCGGTTCCCTGTGGGTCCTCAACGGCTATGTCCACGGGATGGGCTATCCGCCCGTGTCCAGCCTGATGGCGCATTGGTTCCGTCCGAAGGAACTGGCGACCAAGCAGAGCCTTTGGAATGCTTCCCATTCCCTGGGTGCCGGAGCCGTCGTGGCCCTGTGCGGCTGGCTGCTGTCACGCTTCGGATACAGTGCCTGGAACCTTTGTTTCGTCATTCCGGCGGCAATCGCATTTGTCGGCGCCATCATCACTTACTTGGGCTTGCGGGAGACGCCGTCCGAACTGGGATTCCCTGAGGTTGAGGCGATGGAGCGGATCGAGAAAGGCGAGATCAGTAAGGAGGAGGCGAAGAAAGAGGCTGAGATGTCCGGCCTGGAATTCCGCCGTTTCGCCATGCACATGGTTTACCGCAATCCGTATGTGTGGGTGTCCGGGCTGACCAATTTCAACGTATATGTCATCCGGCTTGCGATCCTGGACTGGGGAACATCGATCCTGACACAGTACCGTGGGCTGGAAATCGGATTGGCGGCCAGCATCGTGGCGGCTTCCGAACTGGTCGGCGGCGTGCTGGGTTCCGCCCTGGCGGGTTGGGTGACCGACCGGGTCTTCCATCACCGGGTGTTCCGCTGCGGGGCGATCTGCACGATCCTGTCCACACTCTGCCTGTTCCTGTTCTGGAAGCTTCCTGCGGGCGCTTCCTGGGTGTGGAATGCCGTTCTGATTGTCTTGAGCGCCTTTTTCGTGTATGGGGTCTCCGGCCTCTGCGGGATCGGCGCCTCCAAATATGCGACCAAGAAAGCGGCCGCTTCTTCCAACGGTTTCGTCGGCATCATCGCTTATGTGGCGACCATCCTTTCCGGTTTCGGCTTCGGTGTGCTGGCTGATAATCCCAAGCTCGGCTGGGACGCCGTCTTCGTGGTTACGCTGTCCATCGGCGTACTGGGAACGATTATCCAAGCCCTCTTCTGGAACGCTCCGGAAGACGGCTATCCAAGAAAACATGCATATGAACAAAAGATTACTGACCATTCTGGCCATCCTGGCCACGGCCCTGGTATGGGGATGTAACCGCCCGTCCGGCAAAACGGATTCTTCCGAAGAAGAGGAAGTGGCTTTCTACCGCAATCTGAGCACGGTGGAGGAACAATGGAGGGATTCCGTTCGGACGGCTCTCGCGGCGGCATACAGGGACCATCAACTGGTCATAGGTTCCAATACGATGCCCATCTGGTGGACAATCTATGGTGAACAGCCTGCGGATGGCCGTTCGTTGTACATTTCCCTCCACGGCGGCGGTGGTGCTCCGAAGGAAACGAATGACCAGCAATGGGACAACCAGAAGAGACTCTATCAGCCGGCCGAAGGCGTCTACCTCTGCCCCCGGGCCATTACCAATACCTGGGACCTTCACTTCCGTCCGGAGTCGGATGCCTTCTATGAGGCGATCATCCAGATGGCGGTCGCATACCTGAATGTCAATCCCGACAAGGTGTACCTGATGGGTTACTCCGCCGGCGGAGACGGCGTGTGGCGCGAAGCTCCCCGCATGGCGGACCACTGGGCCGCGGCTTCGATGATGGCCGGTCACCCGGGCGACGTATCCCTGCTGAGCCTGCGCAACCTGCCGTTCATGATCTGGTGCGGCGGTGAAGACAGCGCTTATGACCGCAATAAGGTCTGCGCGGAGCGTATCGCGGAGATGGATGCCCTGCAGGCCGCCGATCCGGAAGGTTACATCCACGAAGGCCATATCGTAGCCGGGAAACCTCATTGGATGGATGGTGTCGATGCGGCGGCAGTCCCGTGGATGGCGAAGTATGTGCGCAATCCTTATCCCAGGCGGGTGGTCTGGTGCCAGGGTGATGAGATGAAGGAGTATTTCTACTGGCTGGGCATTCCGCTCGCCGAGGCAAAGAAGGGGAGCGTCCTGCGTGCGGATGTCGCAGGCAATACCGTGACAATCGGGGAATGCGACTACAGCAAGGTCCGTATCTATCTGAACGACAAACTGGTAGACCTGTCGAAACCGGTTGTCGTCCTGCACGGTGGCAAGACTTTGTTCGAAGGGAAACCGGCTGTGTCAGAGGCCCTGCGCCGCACGACGCTCTTTACCCGCAACGACCTTTCCTATTCCTTCCCTTGCTGCATCGAGGTGGAGTTGAAATAGGTTTCTAGTCAATGATTTCCAGCGTGCCGTGGATCTCCAGCCTGGGGATTTCCACGGAGGCTGCGCCGTCCTTCCATCGGAAGCGCAAGCGCCGTCCTTCCGGCTGCAGCCGTATGGCCCTGGGCCTCCGGTCGGAGCGGATTTCAAGGACGATGTCGGTCAGCGGCGGGATGCGGTCTTCAGTCAGGACCTTGACGTTATGATGCTGGCCTCCGGCATTGATCAGCTGGATAAGGCGCCGCCCGTCCTTGACCATATCTACGATTTCCAAAGGTCCGTTCGTTTGGGAGACCTTGACATCAGCGTCATATAGTCCGTCCAGGATCCCGGTCAGCCGCATGCGGTGTTCATAGCGGGCGCCGGAGACATATTGACTTCCCAGATCTTCACGGATCCGGGCGAGTTTGCCCTTGCCGCAAGGTTTGATGCACGGGTCCTGACCGGATTCCGCTTCCAATCCGAAGACTTCTGCGGTCTTTTCTCCGACCAGGACCAGCGAACCGCCCTCTTTCGCATAGTCCGTCAGGGCGCTCACCGTCGCGGGGGCCAGCCCGACACGCAAGTTGGGGACGATGATGACCGGGTAATCCGCCGCCTCAGCCAGATCGTGCTCGGAAAGGAGGGTGACCGACCGGCCGGCGTCGCACAGGATGTTGACCAGGCCCATGACCGCTTCGCTGCCTGAGCGGGAAAACAGTCCTGGAATGCTTTCATACCGGTCGAAGGTGGAAAGGAATACGGCGGCCTGTTTCCTGGGTTCGCCGCCGAAGGTCCATTTTTCCCTGGCGTGTACGAAGTCGGCGAGGGGGATCAGTTCCATCAGGCGCTCCGTACGGGGTGAACCGTCCGGCTTCTGTGTTATATACACTTGGAAACCTCCGCCCAGGGAAAGGACGGTGGCGGCTTCCTGCATCAGTTGGACGGGATGTTTGGGGACATGACCCTCGGCTGAGCGCCGGAACCCCCAGGCCATCAGGTCCCAGGGCCTGTGATGCTTGCTGATGGCGCGTGCCGAATACCGGGCCCAGAACATCGAGTCTTCGTCCCGGAAATCACCGGACAGGAAATCGACATCGGCGCAGACCTCCTCCGGCATCTCGTCCGAAAAGGCCCAGTTCGAGCAGAGCCTGAAATCGGGGCAGCGGCTGTGGACGCTGTCCACATAGTGCCGGAGGTAGTCACGGAACAGGCCGCGGCAGTAATCCTTGAATTCGGACGGGTTTGCGTATGCGTCTAGCCCCGTTTCTTCCCGGAATGCCGTGACGGTGCGCGGGTCATAGTCGGGGACGGCCGCCCAGCATTCCCCGTCCACCCAGGCTCCGTCCAGGCCGTAGTCAAGGGCCAATTCACACAGTTGGGGGATCAAGAGGGAATCGGCGTACGGACCATTGGTGCGGACGGCCCATCTGTCCGCTTTCCCCATAGAGGTCTTGGCGGTATGTTCGGGATGCAATTTTGTGTATCGCATGTCGGCCACGCCTGAATAGTGGGCGTACAGGGCCACGCCCTCTTCGCGGGTGACCTGTCTCCAGACTTGGAGCGGATTGCCGGTGAAACGCGGCATGGAATTGCCCATCTTGCTTGGGAAAGATGCCCAGCCGGGATGTCCCTTGCTGTCCACCTGGATGAAATCCGGGCGGAGTTCCCGGCAGATCTGCCGTATCTCTTCTTCCTTCAGGGTTTCGCCGATGCTGCGATCCCCGAATTTTTCCGGAGAGGCATGGAAGTCGAAGTGCAGGCCGAAATACCTTCGGGCCGGATCGCTGACGGCGTTGTTACGGGTGCCGGATTCACTGGCCAGACCATCCTGGGACGGATGACCGCAGGCGGCGAGCAAAAGAAGGGGAATGAGGAGGCGGATCGCTTTCATGGATACAAATATAGCATATTTTGTCTGCGGTAGGAATCCTGTCTCTCTTTTGCTACATTTGCATCATGAGGAAGGTCGTCTTACTGTTCTGGGTTGTCCTGCAATGTTTTGCATCTTATGCCGGAGAGAAGGAAACCCGCGAATTTATCCGCGCGTCTTGGGAAAAAAGCATTCGTTTCCTGCCGGAGGACGCCGGAAGCCATATCGGAATGCCGCTGCCTTATACGGTGCCGAGCGTGAGCGGCGGCTTCCAAGAGTTGTATTATTGGGACCTGTTCTTTACCAACGAGGGCCTGATCATCGACGGGATGCTGGACCAGGCGCGGAATAATACCGAGAATCTGGCGTGGATGGTGGAGAAGTTCGGGAAGATCCTCAACGGCAGCAACACCTTCTACCTCAACCGTTCACAGCCGCCGGTCTTCTCCCTGATGGTGCGGCAGGTCTATGAGGCTAGCGGGGACCTGGACTGGCTGCGGGGGATCCTCCCTTCCCTGGAGAAGGAATACGGTTTCTGGATGAAGGAACGGATGACGCCCTGCGGACTCAACCACGACAGCAATAATGCTACAGAGGTAGAAAAATGGGACTTCCTGCGCCTGGTAAAGAAGCGTTTCGGGGAAGGATTCACGCTGGAGGGTTTAACCCGTGAGGATTCCCTGCAGGTCGCCTCACATTACATTTCCGAGGCGGAGTGCTGGGATTTCACGCCCCGTTTCAAGGGCGAATGCGAAAACTACTGTCCGGTGGATCTGAACGCCCTGCTTTACATCTACGAGAAGAACTTTTCTCACTTCGCCAGGCTCCTGGGCGACCGGAAGGGCGTGCGCCGGTGGAACCGGGCGGCCCGACAGCGGAAAGCCTTGATGCGCAAGTATTTCCGCAACCCTGAGGATGGGATTTGGTATGACTATGATTATGTAAAAGGGGAGCGCTCGGACGTCGTATCCGCCGCGCAATTCTTTCTGCTCTTGGGCAAGGCCGTTTCCCGCCGGCAGGCGCGCGGCATCGTTAAATCCCTTGAAGTGCTGGAGTATCCTCATGGGATCTCCGCTTGCGAGAAAGGGGACTATCCCTTCGTGTACCAATGGTCTTATCCCAACGGATGGGCGCCCTTGCAATACGTGACCGTGCGGGGACTGGACAACTATGGATATAAGGAAGATGCCCGCCGCATCGCGCGGCATTACGTGGATTTGCTCACGGAGAGTTTCGACAAGACCGGTACCCTTTGGGAGAAATACAACGTAGACGAGGGCAACCTCAATGTCGGTGATGAGTACAAGATGCCCACGATGCTGGGCTGGACCGCCGGCAGCTATGTCTGGCTGACGGAGTACTTGCGATAAGGCGGGATTTGCCCTCGTTGCGCTGAATACTGAAACAGCCCGACACTGATGTGCCGAGCTGCTTGTTTTGGAGCGGAAAACGGGATTCGGACCCGCGACCTCAACCTTGGCAAGGTTGCGCTCTACCAACTGAGCTATTTCCGCATTGGGACTACAAAGGTAGAGACTTTTTCGGTCTTTCCAAATTTTTTCTCGTTTTTTTACGCTTTCGCCGGACAATCCCGGTCCGGACAATCGCCGAAACCTTCGATCCGCATGCTGCCGTCAGACCGGGTTTCCACGATGGCGTAGGCGGTATGCTCCGGCCAGGGACCTTCTATCATTCCCGGGATGGTCACATAGTGGATCCCGGCGCGGGAACTATAGAATCCCGGGTGATGATGCCCCTGGAATACCGCAATGACTTGCGGATGTTGCTCCAGGATGGCGACGGCGTCCGGGGCATTGCGCACGACCAGGTCGGGGGAGACCTCTGAGAAGTGGTCCAGCATCTGGTGGATGAAGATGAGCGTCGGCTCATCGGCGTGTGCGCCCAGTTCCTTTTCCAGCCACGCCAGTTCCTCCTTCGGCAACCATGCGGAGGTCCAGTCAAAGTTGCCCCGTTCGTAGTCAGAGCCGTCTTCATTGAAATCGGCGTCCAGTACGATGCAGCGAAAACCCTTGGCCTTGAAAGAATAGAAACCCCGGCCAATTTCTCCGCCCGTATGCGCCTGGAACTCCGCCTTCGAGATACAGTCGCAGTCGTGGTTGCCCAGTACGTGCCAGACCGGCCCTCGAAAGCCCTGAAGGGCGGATTCTATCTCATCCAGGAAACCCAGCGCCTCTTGCGGGTCGGCCTTCGGTCCCATATCCTTGAGGTCTCCGAGCTCGATAATGAAGTCCACCCCGGCTCCGTTGAAACGCCCTACCGCTTCTTGGAGTTTGGCTAAGGAATCGGGATAGTAACGGTTGATCTGCATTTTGCGCCGAGCGAAATGCGCATCCGTCACGACGCCGAAACGCAGGGTCCGTTGTCTGACGCACGACACGGACGCCTTCATTGCCGGCAGCAGGACAAGCCCTCCGGCAAGGCATCTCAGGAATTCTCGCCGTTCCATCCGTTCAGCGTCCGAAGACTCCGTCGGCGAAATCCAGCATCCAGGTCCAGTCGATGGCGGAGATGCCATGCTGCTGGTCCCGGCGGA
>CAMJHJ010000120.1 GCA_946405485.1 uncultured Bacteroidales bacterium
ATGTGATCGAAGCCGGATTCCCCATTTCCAGTCCCGGAGACTTCAACTCCGTCGTAGAGATCTCCAAAGCCGTGACCTGGCCGACGATCTGCGGCCTGACCCGCGCCGTCGAGAAAGACATCGACGTCGCCGTCGAAGCGCTCCGATATGCCAAGCACAAGCGCATCCACACCGGCATCGGCACCTCTGACAGTCACATCAAATACAAATTCAACTCCACGCGCGAGGAAATCCTCGAGCGCGCGGTGCGCGCCGTCAAGTACGCCAAGAAGTTTGTCGAGGATGTCGAATTCTATGCCGAAGATGCCGGAAGGACCGACAATGAATTCCTCGCCACCGTCATCCAGGCCGTGATCAAGGCCGGCGCGACCGTGGTCAACATCCCTGACACGACGGGCTACTGCCTGCCGGAAGAATACGGCGCCAAGATCAAGTATCTCTGCGACCATGTCGTCGGCATCGAGAACGCCATCATTTCCACCCACTGCCACAACGACCTCGGCATGGCTACGGCCAATACGATGGCCGGCCTGCTCAACGGCGCCCGCCAGTGCGAGGTGACGATCAACGGGGTGGGCGAAAGGGCCGGCAACACCGCCCTGGAGGAAATCGCCATGATCCTCAAGAGCCACAACGACATCGATCTCGAGACCAATATCAACACCCGCAAGATCTATCCCCTCAGCCGGACCGTATCCAGCTTGATGAACATGCCCGTCCAGGCCAATAAGGCCATCGTGGGCCGCAACGCCTTCGCCCATTCTTCCGGCATCCACCAGGACGGCGTCATCAAGAACATGACCACTTACGAAATCATCGATCCGCGGGACATCGGCCTCGACGGCAATTCCATCGTCCTGACGGCCCGCAGCGGCCGGGCAGCCCTACGCACCCGCCTGGAGGCCCTGGGTGTCAAGGTGTCCGATGAAAAGCTGGACAAGACCTATCAGGAATTCCTGAAACTCGCCGACAAAAAGAAAGAGATCAACGACGAAGACCTCCTCGTCCTCGCCGGAATGGAGCGCGCCGCCGACCACCACATCAAGCTGGACTTCCTCCAGGTCACAAGTGGTGTGGGCGTGCGTCCCGTGGCGAGCATCGGCGTAGATATCGCAGGTGAGAAATTCGAGGCGGCAGCCGTCGGAAACGGTCCGGTCGACGCCGCGATCAACGCCCTCAAAGCTATCATCAAACGCCCGCTGACCCTCAAGGAGTTCACCATCCAGAACATCACCAAAGGCTCCAATGACGTGGGTAAAGTCCATATGCAGGTCGAGCACGACGGCAAGGTTTATTACGGCTTCAGCGCCAACACGGACATCGTCGCTGCTTCCGTCGAGGCTTACATCGACTGCATCAACAAATTCGCCGGAAAATGAATACCCTTTTCGATAAGATTTGGGATGCCCATGTGGTGTCCGACCTCCCTGACGGCCCGCAGCAGGTCTACATCGACCGGCTCTATTGCCACGAGGTCACTTCCCCGCAGGCCTTCGACGGCCTCCGCGCCCGCGGTATCCGCTGCCTGAGGCCGGAGCGCATCTATTGCATGCCCGACCACAATACGCCGACCCACGACCAGGACAAGCCCATCGAAGATCCGGTCTCCAAGGCGCAGGTGGACGCGCTGGAGCGCAATGCACGCGAGTTCGGCCTTACCTATTACGGGATGATGAGTCCCGACAACGGCATCATCCATGTCGTAGGACCCGAAAAGGGCCTTTCCCTCCCAGGCATGACCATCGTCTGCGGCGACTCGCACACCTCCACCCATGGCGCGATGGGCGCAGTCGCTTTCGGCATCGGTACCTCCGAGGTCGAAATGGTCCTCGCTTCCCAGTGCATCCTGCAGAAGAAACCCAAGACGATGAGCATCCGCATTGAAGGCGAACTGGGCAAGGGCGTGACCGCCAAAGATCTGGCTCTGTACCTCATGATGAAGCTCACCACTTCCGGCGCGACCGGCTATTTCGTGGAATACCGCGGATCCGCCGTCCGCTCCCTGTCGATGGAAGGGCGCCTCACGCTGAGCAACCTTTCGATCGAAATGGGCGCCCGGGGCGGTTTCATCGCCCCCGACGAGACGACTTTCGCATACCTGAAAGGCCGCGAATACGCCCCGAAAGGCGAAGAATGGGACAAGGCGGTTGCATACTGGAAGACCCTGCAAAGCGGCGAAGATGCCGTTTTCGACCGTGAAATCGTCTTCGATGCGGCTGACGTACCTCCGATGATCACCTACGGCACCAACCCCGGCATGGGCATGCCCATCGACGGCCGTATCCCCGCAGAGGCCAATCCCAAGGCTTTGGCATACATGGGATTCGAGGCAGGGCAACGCCTGATCGGACATCCCGTGGATTATGTGTTCCTCGGCGCATGCACCAACGGACGCATCGAGGATTTCCGTGCCTTCGCCTCCCTCGTACGAGGCCGCCGCAAGGCCGAAACCGTCACTGCGTGGCTCGTGCCAGGATCCTGGGCCGTCAAGCGCCAGATCGAGGCAGAGGGCCTGGACAAGGAACTCGCCGCAGCCGGTTTCGAGATCCGCCAGCCCGGATGCTCCGCCTGCCTGGCGATGAATGATGACAAGATCCCGGCCGGGAAATACGCCGTCTCTACCAGCAACCGCAATTTCGAAGGCCGCCAGGGCCCCGGCTCCCGCACGCTGCTCGCCAGCCCGCTCGCAGCCGCCGCAGCGGCCGTCACCGGCAAAGTAACCGATCCCAGAGAGTTCTTATGAAACAGAAATTCAACATCATCGAGAGTCGTTGCGTTCCGCTCCCGATCGACAACATAGACACCGACCAGATCATCCCCGCCCGCTTCCTGAAGGCGACGACACGGGACGAGAAGTTCTTTGGCGACAACCTGTTCTGTGACTGGCGATACGAAGCGGACGGTTCTCCGAAAGCGGGTTTCGTCCTCAATGACCCCCGGTATGGGGGCTGCGTCCTTGTAGCAGGTGCCAACTTCGGCAGCGGATCCAGCCGCGAGCATGCCGCCTGGGCCATCGCCGGCTACGGTTTCCGCGCGGTCATCGCCTCCTCCTTCGCAGACATCCACAAACAGAATGAGCTCAACAACTTCGTCCTGCCGGTAGAAGTCAGCGAGGAATTCCTGCGCGAGTTGCACGCATGCATCGCAGCCGACCCGCAGACCCTCGTGCGCATCGACGTCCCGGCCGAGACCGTCACCATCCTTGCCACCGGTCGCAGCGAACGTTTCCCCATCTCGGGATACAAGAAATACTGTCTGATGAACGCCCTGGACGACATCGACTACCTGCTGGAGCAGAAAGACAAGATAGAAGCTTTCGAAAAAGCAAGATAATATGAAACTGAACATCGCAAAACTGCCCGGAGACGGGATCGGACCGGAAGTGGTCGCCCAGGCCGTCAAGGCCGTGGATGCCGTCTG
This sequence comes from uncultured Bacteroidales bacterium, assembly GCA_946405485.1. The sequence goes on from CAMJHJ010000120.1 coordinate 3,421, forward strand.
CGCGCGTTTCGGCCATGAGGCCGTCTATACTTTCGCTCCCGTAGGAGCCTGCGCCATCGAAGCGACCGGCTCCGCCTACCCCGAAAGCACCCACAAGGTCTGCCTGGAGAGCGACGCCGTCCTCTTCGGTGCCGTCGGCGACCCCAAATATGACAATGACCCGACCGCGAAGGTGCGGCCCGAACAGGGCCTCCTCGCCATGCGCAAGCAACTCGGCCTGTACGCCAACCTGCGGCCCGTCGAGACCTTCGAAGCCCTGGCGCACAAAAGCCCCCTCAAGGAAGAGCTGGTCCGCGGCGCGGACTTCCTCTGCGTGCGGGAACTGACCGGCGGGATGTATTTCGGAGAAAAGGGACGGCGGGACGGCGGAGATACCGCCTTCGACACCAACCTGTACCATCGTTTCGAGGTGGAGCGCATCCTGAAACTCGCATATGGATATGCGATGCAGCGCCGGAAGCATCTGACCGTCGTGGACAAGGCCAACGTGCTCGAGTCTTCACGCCTGTGGCGCCAGATCGCGCAGGAGATGGCCCCGCAATACCCGGAAGTGACCACCGACTATATGTATGTGGACAATGCGGCGATGCAGCTGATCCGTTGCCCCAAGTGGTTCGACGTCCTTGTGACGGAGAACACTTTCGGCGACATCCTTACCGACGAGGCGAGTTGCATCACCGGATCGATGGGGCTGCTCGCTTCGGCCTCCATCGGTGCCCATACCGGCGTCTTCGAGCCCATCCACGGCTCCTATCCGCAGGCTGCGGGCAAGGACATCGCCAACCCGCTCGCCGCGATTCTTTCGGCAGCGATGATGTTCGAGTACGCGTTCGGACTGACGGAAGAGGGCCGCGCGATCCGCGAAGCCGTCGCCGCATCCATCGATGCCGGTTTCGTCACGGAAGACCTTGCTGACGGAGGCGCCGCCCACAGTACCTCGGAAGTCGGAGACTGGATAGCCAAACGAATCAAAGAATCATAACCATGCAGAATCTGGATTGGGGCCATCTCGGATTTGCGGTCCGGGAGACCAACGGCGTGCTGGTAAGCCGCTACAAGGATGGGAAATGGACGGAACCGGCCCGTGAGACCGGCCCGATGGAGCTGAGCCCCTATTCGCTCGTACTCAACTACTCGACCTGCTGTTTCGAGGGTTTGAAGGCTTTCCGCGGCGTAGACGGCGTGGTACGCATCTTCCGTCCGGACGAAAACGCGCGCCGGCTCAGACGCAGCGCCGAATTCCTCGACATGCCCGCACCCAGCGAGGAGATGTTCATCTCGATGTGTGAGGAATATGTCCGCTGGAACCTGGATTTCCTTCCCCCTTACGGCTATAACGCGTCGATGTATCTGCGCCCCGTGCTGATCGGCACCGACAAGCAGCTCAATCTCAAGTCCCCCGTCGAAGCGACCTTCGTCGTGATGGGCATCCCCGCCGGCAGCTATTCCGGCGCCCAGACGCTGAGCCCCGTGACGGCAGTGATTTCAAGGGACTTCGACCGCGCGGCGCCGAACGGCACAGGAAGCTACAAGTTGGGAGCCAACTACGCCCCCTCCTTCCATGCCTACAATACCGCGCATAAACTGGGATTCACGGAACTGCTGTTCCTGGACCCGGCTACCAAGACCAAGATCGATGAGTTCGGCTCATCCAACTTCTTCGGCATCAAGGACGGCACCTATGTCACACCCCTGTCCGACAGCGTCCTGCCTTCCATCACCAACAAGTCCCTGCAGCAGGTCGCCCTCGACCTGGGCTACAAGGTCGAGAAACGCGTCATCCCCTTCGAGGAACTGGAGACTTTCGAGGAGGTCAATGCCTGCGGCACCGCGGTCGTGATCACCCCGATCGGCACGATTACGGACAAGCCCCGCCTCAAAGGCGAGGAAGTGACCCGCGTCTATCATTTCGGAGAGCCGGGTGTCTGCGGACCTGTCAGCCGCAAACTGTATGAGACCCTCCGGGGAATCCAGGACGGCCTCGTGCCCGATACGCATGGTTGGTGTTACATTGTAAAATGACCCTATGAAGGTATTCAGCGAAGCGCTCGTGGCTGAAGCCTGCCGCGAGCAGAGTGTTTCCGACCTCTCGACGGCGACCATCGGAGAAGTGCTCCTCGTCGCACAGTATCTGGAGCAGAAGACCGGCATCCCATTCATCCGCATGGACCAGGGATCGCCGGGACTGCCGGTCAATGCCTACGGCGTGGCAGCGGAAAAGCGGGCGCTGGACAGCGGCATCGGATCGCAGTATCCGGCTGCAGCCGGCGTCCCGGAGCTGAAAGACGCAGCCTCGCGCTTTGTCAAGGCGTTCATCGACGTGGATGTCTCTCCGCGCAGTTGCGTCCCGACGACGGGATCCGTCGCCGCCTCTTTCGGTTCTTTCATCGCCTGCACCCAGCGCATCCCGGGCAAGGACAAGGTTCTTTTCATCGATCCCGGATTCCCCATCCAGAAATCGCAGTTGCGCATTTTGGGGATCGACTGGTACGAGTTTGACATCTACCCCTATCGCGGAGCGGCCCGCCTGGAGCCCAAATTGGAAGAGATGCTCGCCCCGGGCGACGTGGCGGCCATCGTTTATTCCAATCCCAACAATCCGGCCTGGATCTGTCTGGAAGAGGAGGAACTGGCAGTGATCGGGCGGCTGGCTACGAAACATGACATCGTCGTAATGGAGGATCTGGCGTATTTCTGCATGGATTACCGCCGGGACCTGGGACACCCTTACCAGGAGCCCTTCCTGCCGACCGTCGCCCGCTACACGGACAACTACATCCTGATGCTGTCCGCCTCCAAGATCTTCAGCTACGCGGGACAGCGCATCGCGCTCGCCTGCATCAGCGATACCCTGTACGAAAAACAATATCCCGCCCTGGCGGCCCGTTACCATGATGCCGGCGTGTTCGGCGTGACCCTGACGGCCGCCATCCTGTACATGATCACCAGCGGCTGCACGGCGACGACGCAGTATGCCTACGCCGAAATGTTGAATCTGTCCTGCGACGGAGTCATCAACTTCGTGGAAGATACCCGTGAGTATGAGCGCCGCGCCCGCAAGATGAAGGACATCTTCCTCGCCCACGGTTTCGACGTCGTCTATGACCACGATGTGACGCGGGAGGTCGGCGACGGATTCTTCTTTACCCTCGGCTACGGTGACTTGACCGGAGAGCAACTGCTCTTGGAACTGATGTATTACGGTGTCAGCAGCATCTGCCTGTCTACCACCGGAAGCCTTCGCAAAGGCGTGCGCGCCTGCGTCAGCCGCATGCGGGAGGACCTCTATCCTGTCCTTGACGAAAGGATGGCGGCCTTCGAGGCCGACCATCCGAAAGCGTAGGCGCACACACGGAAACGGCAGCTGCCGCATTCAGGAAGCATTCCCCGAAGGGTTAAATTTTTCGCTTCCTGAATACGGCAGCCGCCGTTTCTATATCCGGGGCGCCGCTAGGCCGTGGCGGCCTCGAGTTTCTTGAGCATGGAGAACATCACCACACCGGAGATCACGCACAGCGCCATCAGCACAGTCCAGTTGACCCACAGCGGCACATTGTCCCAGAGCATCGAAGGGATGGAGCTGAGGTAATTGCCGATTGCGGTGGCAGCGAACCACAGGCCCATCATCAGACCTTTATACTTGGGCGGAGCGACCTTCGACACGAAGGAGATGCCCATCGGGCTGAGCAGGAGCTCGGCGAATGTCAGGACCAGGTAAGTGCTGATCAGATAGGTCGGGACCACCGGATCCGGAGACACGCCGCCGACCGCCTTCAATGCAGACGGAGCAGGCTGTCCGTTGGAGGCCGCCAGCATGATCAGGTAACCGATGGCAGCCACGAACATGCCGAGACCGATCTTCATCGGGGCGGAAGGTTCCTTTCCTTTCTTTGCCAGGGCAGCAAAAATCGCCATGGAGACCGGGGTCAGCGCGACCACGAAGAACGGGTTGAACTGCTGGAACTGCTGGGGCA
>CAMJHJ010000121.1 GCA_946405485.1 uncultured Bacteroidales bacterium
TGCACGATCGGCGGAGGCGTCGGCCAGTCGCGCCTGTGCATGTATCTGCTGCGGAAGGCGCACATCGGTGAGATCCAGAGCAGCATCTGGCCCGATGACATGCGCGCAGCATGCGCCGCCGCCGGCATCGAACTGGTATAACGCTCATTCCGGAGCCGGGGCGCCCTGGACTTCAAAGAGCAGAAAAGAACCCTGTCGGGGAATGCTCTTTGAAGTCCAGGGCGCCCCGGCTTCGCGACTGCCCATACCGGGCCTGAGCAGCCGCCGGCGATGACGCCGACGGGTGTCTTGCGTTAAGATTCCGGCACGCATATGCAATGCCGGGAGCGGTCAAGGAAAAAACGAAAGCATAATACCCGATGAAACAATAATACAAGTTTTCGGGACGATTGTGCACAGTTCCTTGTCTTGCTTCCGGTACTTTTGTATCGTAAAAAACTGATAACCTCAATCCATTATATCAACAACCATGAAAATGAGAAAAGCGTTGTCGTTCGGACTTCTCCTTGCAGCACTTTCCGGCTGTACGCCAAAGCCCGCGGCCTGGGTGCCCGTCGGAGAAAACATCCGCACATCCTGGGCCGAGACCCTCGATCCCACCTCTGTCCACCCGGAGTATCCGAGACCACAGATGATCCGTCAGGAGTGGCAGTCCTTGAACGGACTATGGGACTATGCCGTCACCCCTGCCGGCGCAGACCATTTTGCTGCTGCCGATGGACAGATCCTGGTCCCCTTCTGTCTGGAATCTTCCCTCTCCGGAGTAGGGGGGAAACTCGGGCCAGACGAGGCACTCTGGTACAGAAAGAGCATCTCGATCCCCCGTACATGGAAAAAGAAGAACGTCATCCTGCACTTTGACGCCGTAGATTGGTCAGCTGAAGTATTTGTCAATGGGCAGCGGGTCGGAAGCCACACAGGCGGCTACACGGCTTTCGCCTTCGACATTACTCCGTATTTGAAAAATGGAAAACAAGATGTTACCGTCAAAGTGCTGGATGCTACGGACAATGATTTCCAGCCCCGCGGAAAACAAGTTTCTCATCCGGAAGGCATCTGGTACACGGCCGTCAGCGGCATCTGGCAGAGCGTCTGGATGGAGCCTGTCCAATCCGGACACATCGAAAGCTACGACTGTCTGTCGGATATCGACAACGGGACGCTGACCTTGACGGTCGGCACGCAGGGCACGGCCGACGGCGATTGCATTGAAGCCACCCTCGTCGGCGACGGGAAAGAGATGCGGGCCACGCTCCGTCCGGGAGAAGCTGCCGTCATACCCGTCGAGAATCCCAGGCTTTGGTCACCGGAGGATCCTTTCCTCTATGATATACGGATGATATTGACCCGCGAAGGAAAAGTCCTGGACGAAGTGAAAGGTTACACCGCCTTCCGTAAGATTTCCGTCAAGGAAGATGCTGACGGACACAAGCGGATGGCGCTCAACAACCGTATCCTTTTCCAATACGGCCCCCTGGACCAGGGATGGTGGCCGGACGGCCTGTACACCGCCCCGTCCGACGCGGCGATGCGCTACGACCTCGAGATCACCAAGGAATTCGGATTCAACATGATACGCAAACATATCAAAGTCGAGCCGGCGACCTGGTACCGCGCCTGTGACGAAATGGGCATCCTGGTCTGGCAAGACATGCCTTGCTTTGCCGACAACCGAAAAAACCACTGGGCGAACGGTCCGGGCGAATTCGACAAAGGGAGCGACTGGCCTGCACCCGCCGAGACCAAAGCCAATTATTATAAAGAGTGGACGGAGATCATGGCCCAGCTCAAGAACTATCCATGCATCGTCACCTGGGTTCCTTTTAATGAAGCCTGGGGTCAGTTTGAGACCAAGATCATGGCCGAGTTTACCAAACGTCAGGACCCCACCCGCCTGGTCAATTATGCTTCCGGCGGTAACTGGGAGCGTGACTGCCCGGGCGACATCCTGGACTGCCATCACTACCCGCACCCGAAACTGAACGTGACAGAAGAAAGCAAGGTCAACGTCCTCGGTGAATATGGCGGCATTGGAATGCCGGTGGAAGGCCACATTTGGGAAATCGACCGGAAATGGGGCTATATCAAGATGGAAGACAGCCAGGCCGTTACAGACAAGTACGTCGCCTATGCCGAAATGCTCGAGAAAATCGTCCGGGAAGAAGGCTGCGCCGCTGCCGTCTATACGCAGACGACCGATGTGGAAGGCGAAATCAACGGATTGCTTACCTACGACCGCAAGGTGGTCAAACTGGATGCGGCCCGCGTGAGCGAGGCCAACCGGAAGGTAATCGACCTGACCCGCGAATAAACACAGAATCACATATAATCATAACCTTATTTCCCATGGAAAAAACAAAACATTTCCTCATCCGGACCGGAATGACGGTCCTGTGCCTCCTGATGTTCGCCATCGGGCTGAAAGCGCAGAACCGGACGGTCACCGGAAAGGTCGTCGACCAGGTCGGTAATCCGCTGGTCGGCGTCAACGTCATTGAAAAAGGGACGATGAACGGCACCATGACCGATTTGGACGGACTGTTTACCATCACGGTCGCCCCGTCTTCCCTCCTTCAGTTCTCCTGTATCAGCTACATCAGCGAGGAATTGCTCCCCGGTGAGGGCCCCGTCAACGTGACCCTGCGGGACGACACCACCCAGCTGGACGATGTCGTCGTGATCGGTTATGGTACCGCACGACGGAAAGACTTGACAGGATCCGTCATCCAGATCCGTCCGGACAACATGGTTGCCGACAATCCCAAGACCGTCCAGGACGTCCTGCGCAATGCTGCGGGCCTGAATGTCGGTTATGACGCATCCGCCAAGGGTGGCGGCTCTCTCAGTGTCCGCGGACAGCGTTCCGTCTATACGGATGGCGGGCACAACGATCCCCTGCTCATCCTGGACGGAATGATGTTCTACGGTGAACTCTCCGAGATCAATCCAGACGACATCGAACAGATCGACGTTTTGAAGGACGCCTCCTCGGCGGCCATCTTCGGTGCCAAGGCAGCTAACGGCGTCATCCTGATCACCACCAAGAAAGGTAAGGTCGGCAAGCCCGTCATCAACCTCAGCGCCACGGTCGGAGCCATGACCCTGGCAGACTTCTGGCACCGCTGGGACACTCAAGACGAGTACCTCACCCACTACAAGGATTGGAAAGAAGTCTACACCAACGGATACAACGCTGAGACAGGCCAGTGGGAAGCCTACCAGACCGGCCCCATCGCTTCCCAACCGGGTTATTATTCCAATCCCGAGCAGCTCCCTTCCGGCGTTTCGCTGGACCAGTGGAGAGGCTACACCACCAACGAATCCGGTGAGCCCGACCTGAGCATCTGGGCCCGCCGTCTGGGCTTCAATCCGGGCAGCAACACGCTGGCGAACCTCCTGGCCGGAAAGATCACGAACTGGGAGGACATCAGCCTGAGGACCGGTCTCACACAAGACTACAACGCCAGTGTGAGCGGAGCTTCCGAGAACATGAATTACTACCTCTCCTTCGGTTACATGAATAACCACGGCGTCCGCAAGTTCGACGACTACCAGACCTACCGGGCCAACATGAAGCTGCACACGAACGTCACGAAATGGCTGGAGCTGGGCGCAAATGTCAATTTCCAGCAGCGCACGGACGGTGAGATCGGTTTTGACGACGACGACCAGATGCGCCAGAGCATCTTCGCGGACTATAAGGATGAGAACGGCAACTTCGTCCAGTATCCGCTCGACGGCAGCTACAGCCAGCGTGGATACAACTATGATTTTGAGCGTCAGTACCTGGATCTCGAGAAAGGCTATACTGTATTCAACACGATTTTCGACGCCAAGGTCAAGTTGCCTTTCAACATCACCTATACCTTCAACATCTCTCCCCGCTACCAGTTCTTCTACGACCGCTATTTCATGTCGGCCGACCGTCCCGGATCGGTTGCGACGGACCGGGGTGTCAACCGTGAGCAGGCCAAGCGTTTTGACTGGTCGCTCAACAACACGCTCGCCTGGGACTATTTCTTTGCCAGCAAGCATCATGTCACCCTCACCCTCGGACAGGAAGCAGAAGACCGTCGTTACTGGTCCGACCGGATCGAGGCCCGCAACATCCTGCCTTCGGACGCCCTCGGGTTCCATAACACCCAGAACGGTTCCAAGGATGCCAGTACATTTAAGACCAACGACACGCACCAGTCCGCCGATGCCCTGTTCGCCCGTGCATTCTATTCCTACGATGACCGGTACATGATCACGGGCACCATCCGCCGGGACGGTTACTCCGCCTTCGGTTATTCAAACCCTTATGCCATCTTCCCGTCCTTCGGTGTAGCTTGGACCTTTACCAACGAGTCTTTCTGGAACTGGGATGCCATGGATTACGGTAAGATCCGTTTCTCCTATGGTAAAAACGGCAACCGCTCCCTTGCCAATCCGTATGTGGCCCTCGCCAACCTCTATCCGGGCGGCGGCAAGACCAATGGATACATCCAGAGCAACGGCAGCATGGAGGAGGTCAAATACCTGATGATCGAGCGCCTGGCCAACCCGGGCCTCCAGTGGGAAAAGACGACATCCATGAACCTGGGGCTCGACTTCAGTTTCTTCCAGGGACGCATCAATGGTTCCATTGAAGGCTACCTGATGCAGACCCATGACATGATCATGAACAAGAAAATCCCCTCCATCACCGGATTCGACTCTATCACGACCAACCTCGGACAGGTGGACAACAACGGTTTCGAGATCACGCTCAATACGGTAAATGTCCGCAATCCGAACTTCACCTGGGAAAGCTCCTTCTCGTTCTCTTACAATAAGAATATGATCAAGCATCTCTATTACGAGTATGAGGACATCCTGGACGAGAACGGAAATGTGACCGGACAGAAGGAAACGGACGACACCACCAACGGTTGGTTCATCGGACAGCCGATCGGCGTTATCTGGAATTACGAGGTGACCGGCATCTGGCAAAAGGAAGAATGGGAAGAAGCCGCCAAGTTCGGCCAGGTTCCCGGCGATCCCAAGGTGGCCAACCATTACACGGCTGACGACGTAGTCAACGCCGACGGCACTGTCACCCCGCAGTTCAACAACAACGATAAGGTGTTCCAGGGCACCGGGGCCGCTCCGGTCCGCTGGAGCCTGCGCAATGATTTCACCCTCTTCAAAGACCTGACTCTTACGGTGAATATGTACTCAAAAATGGGGCAGAAGAAGACCACGACCCGCTATCTCAACATCGATGATGATGGCGGACACATGGCTTACCAGCTCGCGACCCTGCGCAAGAAGACTTACTGGACGGTGGATCATCCGACCGACTGGCAGGGCAGGATCGATGCCATGGGCCCGACCGGTGCCCAGCGTCCGGCAGCCCTCATCGACGGCAGCTTCATCCGCATCAGCAACATCTCGTTGGCATACACGCTTCCTTCCAAGTTCGTCAAGGCGCTGGACATGAGCAGGATCAAGGTCTTCGCTACCGTCGGCAATCCTTGCATGATCAAGTTCGACAAACATTGGCAGTATGGTGATATCGAGGCGGAAGGCCTCTCTGTCCGGACCTACCAGATGGGTGTCAACCTTACGTTCTAACCCTAAAAATGCATCGATATGAAAACAATGATCAAGCATATCCCCTTCATCCCCTGCCTTTGCGCCGTCGTACTGATGTCCGGCCTCTCCGCATGCAGCCGGGAATTTTTGGACGCGGATCCGCTCTCCATTTATGAGCCGACCACTACCTTCAGCACCGAATCCGGGTTGAAAGCCGCCATGGCTATCTGCGACCGTACGTTGAAACTCAATTATGCGCACGATTACAACGAAATGCTGTCTCTGGCGACAGAATACATGTTCAGCGAACTGGGCGCAGCCGCCGCGACTGACAAATCCCAGTTGCTGGTCGATGTCGCCCATGACCTGACTCCAACCAGCGACCAGGCTACGGAAGACAACCTCAGTCGTGGAAACAGCATCTGGTATTTCTGGAGACAGGGTTGGCAAGGCATCATGTATTCCAACACCATCATCCAGTATGCGCCACGGGTAGAGGGACTGGATGAGAATATCAAAAACGCCTATCTCGGCCGTGCGTATTTCCACCGCGCCTGGCGTTACTACAACATCTACATGCAATTCGGCGACGTCCCCCTCCTGACCAAGGTGGCCGATGTCCCTAAGCAGAGCTACTACTCCTGCAAGCGCGACGCAGCGTTCCAGATGTTCATCCAGGACCTGGAGTTTGCCGTGAAATGGGTCCCCGAGCAGTCCGAGATGGATGAGGTCGGCATGATCAACAAGGGTGCCTGCAAAGTTTTGCTCATCAAGTACTATCTGGCCGTCGGAGAATATCAGAAGGCGAAAGACCTCTGCGACGACCTGATCAACGGCGGACGCTACGCCCTGATTACGGGCAACAGTTTCGGGACTTTCTATCCCGGCGGCGAGCCTCAGACCTGGCCCATCACCCGCAACGTCATCTGGGACATGCATCGGGCGGAGAACAAACTCATCGCGGCCAACACGGAGGTGATCCAGGGTGTCGTGAACCGCGGTTCCGACAAGGAATCCTTCGTCAAGATGCTGACGATGCGTATCCTCTATCCGTTCTATTTCAACGGACAGGTCCAGGATGTAGACGGCGTACAGGCGCTCCAGAACTACAAGCGGAACAACTCCAACTATGATCCCAAGTACGATTACATGCGCGCCCTCGGACGCGGCATCGCGACCTGGCGGACCACCTGGTGGTATACGCACCGGCTTTGGGAAGTCAATGGAGTACTGGACGAGGGAGACCTGCGTCATTCCTCAAAGGTCGGCAACTGGGTCCGGATGGAAGACCTCAAGGTCAACAACCGCAATTCCAAGCACTATGGCGAAAACCTCCGCCTGTTCAACGACGAGGGTAAGTTGCTCTGCACCGATACCATCCGCCGTTGGTTCGATGTCCCCCACTACAAACTGTGGCTGGACGACCCGGTGGCTGAAGCCAACATCTCAGGTTCCGACGGACATCGTGGCGCCCAGACGGGCGGCAATTCCGACTGGTACCTGTACCGTCTGGCGGAAGTATACCTCCTCCGCGCTGAGGCAAAGTACTATATGAATCCCTCAGATCCCACCATTGCTGAAGACATCAATATCATCCGTCGCAGGGCGGGCTGCCAGCAGCTCTACTCCGGTCCTTGCACCATCGGTGACATCGTCAACGAGCGTGCCCGTGAACTGTATTTCGAGGAATTCCGCAATGTCGAACTGACCCGTATTTCGCTCTGCCTTGCCCGCAGCGGCAAACCCGACGAATGGGGCAATGTCTACAAACTGGACACCTTCGACAAGCAGTCCGGTACAGATGCTGAAGGCGGAAGTTACTGGTATCAGCG
>CAMJHJ010000122.1 GCA_946405485.1 uncultured Bacteroidales bacterium
TTCGTCCGCCAGATGCGCAGCTGGGTGCAGTTCAACCTCCTGCCGGACAATTCGGCCAATGTCAACTGGTCGCGCTGGCGCACGATCGAGACCGGCATCCGCACCCTGCGGGCCTGGCCGGAGTCGTTCTACTATTTCCTCGACTCTCCCTCCTTCGACGACGAGTCGGTCATCATGATGGTCAAATCCTTCCATGAGCATGGCCTCCATCTGCGGGCCTATCCCCAGCGCAACAACTGGCTGACCATGGAGATGAACGGCCTGTTCCATATCGGCATCCTGTTCCCCGAGTTCAAGGAATCCAAAGAGTGGTGCGAGTATGCGAGCCGCCGGCTTTACGAGGAAGAACAGACGCAGGTCTATCCCGACGGGGCACAGGTGGAGCTTGCGCCCGGTTATCACGGGGTCTCGCTTCACAACATCCTGGGCATCTACGATGTCGCACGGGTCAATGGATACCCGCTGCCGGAGAATTATGTGGCCGGCTTGGAGAACATGTATGATTATTACCTGAAGATCTGCATGCCGGACGGAGCCATGCCGGCTTTGAATGATGCCGGTTGGGGAAGTGCGAGGAAGATGCTGGCCGAAGGGTATACTTATTTCCCGCAGCGGAAGGATTTCCAGTATGTCGCGACCGAAGGCGCAGAGGGGACCGTCCCTTCCTTCCAGTCCGTCTGGATGCCCTGGGCGGGCTGGTATGTCATGCGTTCCGGCTGGGACAAGGATGCCTTGTACGCCCATTTCGAGGTGGGGCCGTTCTCTCCGGCGCATTCCCATGAAGACAAACTGTCTTTCCTGCTCAACGCTTACGGGCGGCGCCTGCTGACGGAGTGCGGCACCTATGCCTATGACACTTCCCAGTGGCGCAGTTATGCCTTGTCTGCCCGGGCGCACAACTTGACGCGCGTGGACGGAAAAGACCAGAACCGCCGGTCGCTGAATCACCTGGATGCGATCCGATACAACCGGGCACCGATGACGAACCGCTGGGTCACGGACGGACGTTTCGATTTCGGAGAAGGCTGGTATGACGAGGGCTTCGGGTCGAAGCGCGATTCGACGGTGACGCAATACCGCGCGTTGACACGGGTCGGAGACCGGTATTGGCTGCTTTTCGATGTCTTTGCGCCCGCAGACGGCGCGCAGCATGATTATCAGACCTGGTTCCACCTCAATTCAGCCGCCTCTCTTACGGATCCGGGTCTGAAAGCCGTAGTGAGTGCCGAAGCCGGGGCGGCGAATCTCGCCATCGTCCCGCTCTGGTCCGATCCCTCAGACGCGGAGGTGATCTGCGGTCAGGAAGAGCCTGAGGTACAGGGATGGGCCCATCTGACGGGGTATGAATGTATACCGGTCGCGACGCCGGTGTTCAAGCGCTCTGCGGCGGGGACCTGTGTGATGCCCTACCTGCTCTATCCGCTCAAGCCGGGGGAAAGCCTGCCCGTGCGCTCCGTCAAGGTGAGCCGGGACGGGACTGTCGAAATCTCATATAAGGATGGCGGAAAGGATGTGATCCGTTACAGCGTCGGGGACAAGCGCCTGGAGCGCCTGAGTCTGACCACCCGGCGTCAAGGGAAACGGGACACCCTTCCCATCCTGTGACCGGGGACTTATTTTTCCGGAAGGAAAGTCTCCCGCATCGGGTTGAAACAATCGATCAGGATTCCGTCCTCCAGGCACACGCAGCCGTGTTCCAAGCCGGGTTGCTTGAACAGGGCGTCGCCTGCCTCGACGGTTTTCGTCACACCGCCGACCGTAAAAGAGAATTTGCCTGAGGCTACATAGGTCACCTGCGAATGCGGATGGCTGTGCATCGCTCCGGCCTGTCCTTTCTTGAAGGAAACCTTGACCATCATGATATTCTCGTTGTAACCGAGAATCTGGCGTACGGCACCGCCCCCGGCATCCTGCCAGGGGGTCTGTGCATCAAAAATGAAGTTATCGCTATGTTTATACATAATTTTGGGTAAAGATAGGTAAAAAACGTATATTTACTGAAAATAAATGAATTCCATATGAAGAGATTCCTCCTGGCCGTCCTGATCTTCATGTCCACCGGCCCCCTGCGCGCACAGACTGAATATGTGACGCCGTCCACACCGCTTCCGTCCCATCCGCGCATCCTGCTGCTGAAAGGCGAGGAGAAGGTGCTGAAGAAGCAGGTCAATGCCGACCCTTACTGGAAGGAGATCCAGGCGGATCTGATCCGGGAGGCAGACCGTATCGTTGAGTTGCCTGTCAACCAGCGCATCAAGATTGGGAAAAGGCTCCTGAGCGTTTCCCGCGAGAACCTCCGCCGGGTTTTCGACCTCTGCTATGCCTACCGTATGACCGGTCAGAAAAAGTATGCCCTCCGGGCCGAACAGGAAATGCTGGCTGCGGCCGCTTTCTCCGACTGGAATCCGTCCCACTTCCTGGATGTGGGAGAGATGACGATGGCGCTCGCGATCGGTTATGACTGGCTCTATGACAAGCTGTCGCCGGCATCGCGCGAAATCATCCGTACGGCCATCGTGGAAAAGGGATTGAAAGCTTCCCTGGATGAGAAGGACGCCTGGTTCCTTGAGGCCGAGCACAACTGGAACCAGGTCTGCAACGGCGGCATGCTCTATGGCGCCCTGGCCGTTTACGATACGGACAAGGATTTTGCGCTCAGCATCATCAACCGGAGCATCAACACGATCCAGAAAGCCATGGAGCAATACGCTCCCGACGGCGCCTATCCGGAAGGTATCGGCTATTGGAGCTACGGCACTTCTTTCAACATGATGTTCATCGCTGCCCTGGAGAAGGCCTATAAGACCGACTTCGGCCTGCTGGATTTCCCCGGATTCCTGCAGACCGGCATCTATTCTCAGGAATTGATCACGCCTTCGCTCCACACCTTCAATTACTCAGACAACGGCGCCCGGGCCGGTTTCAACCCGACGGTGTTCTGGTTCTATTCCAAGACCCATGATCCCGCCCTGCTCTATTTGCAGAAGAGACTCTACGAGCAAGACTCGGACAAAGGCTATGTGATGAACCGTCTGCTGCCGACGGTCTTGATTTTCGGCGCCGGTTCCGGTGCCTCCCTGAGCAATCCTGCCGAACCGTCTTCGCTGATGTGGACCGGTCGCGGTCCCTCGCCGGTCGCTGTGATGCGCTCGTCCTGGAGTGATCCTGAGGCCGCATTCCTGGGATTCAAGATGGGCTCGCCGGCAGAGAACCATGCCCACATGGATGAGGGTTCCTTCATCTTTGAAGCCGGCGGCGTCCGCTGGGCGCTGGATCTGGGCAGCCAGGGGTATGAGCGGGTGGAAAGCCGGGGCGTCGACCTGTGGAACAGATCCACCGGCTCGCAGCGCTGGGATGTGTTCCGTTACCGGACCACTTCCCATAATACACTGTGTTTCAATGATAAGCCTATGTCTGTCACTGCGCGTGCCGAACTGGATGATGCCGGAGAAAAAGACGGCGTCATGTATGCCATGAGCGACCTGTCCGCCATGTATGCGGACCAGATTCCCGGCGTAAAACGGGCGGTTTCGCTGGTAGACGGGAAGTATGCCGTGATCCAGGACCTGCTGACCTGCGGCGGCCATTTCACGAAAGTCCGCTGGAACATCGCCTCCGAAGCGACGTCGGTGACTTTCCCGGACGAGACGACCGCCTTGCTGGAGAAGGACGGCCGGAAACTGTATCTCAAAGTATCGGCTCCTTTCCCGGTACGCTTTTATCACACTGACGCGACTCCGGCCAATACCTACGACTCCCCGAACCCGGGCGTCTGTTTCGTGGGCTTTGAGGCGGACCTGGAGCGTCATGCAACGCAGCAGATCACGGTCTATCTGATGCCGGAATCCATTGTCACTGAACCGAAAATCCCTTATCAGTTTTAATCACCATGGGTAAGAGAATCCTTTTGGCCGCCCTTTCCGTTCTCGTCTTGATGACGACGGCGGCCGCGAAAAACAATGACATCGAATTACTGCGCAAGCGTTTCCAGACGGAAGCGATGGCTCCGCCCGTGGATGCGGACCGGGTCCGGCAACTGATGGAGACCATCAATCCGGACGGCACCTGGCCGGGCATCGACTATGTCGATACCGCCCGTATTGCTTTCCAGCATACCGACCATCTGAACAACCTGGTCGCCATGGCTCTGGCCTATAAGAAGGATGATTCTCCGCTCAAGAAGAACAAAGAGTTGAAGAAGAAGTTCAACCTGGCCTTAAACCATTGGCTGGAGAAAGACTATATCTGCGAGAACTGGTGGAACAACCAGATCGGCACCCCGACCACCATGGTCCATCTCCTGTATATCATGGACAAAGACCTGGATAAGGCGCAGGTGGAAAAGATGCTGAAAATCGCCGGCAGGGCCAACATGGATGCCTCGGGCGCCCGTCCTAGCGGCGACCGGGCCAAGATCGCTTCGATCCTTGCCCAGACGCAGCTCTGGTGCCGCAATGAGGCGGCCGTGGAGGAAGTGATCAAGATCATCGAAGGGGAAGTCAAGTTCGCCGGGGAGGAGAGTACGATCCGGACGGCCGAAGGAGGCCGCGCCCATCCCAACTACTTCGCCGGAGGCCGGGGCATGCAACGGGACTACAGTTTCCACCACCGTCCCGACCGGGTCAACAACACTTCCTCTTATGGAACGGGTTATCTGGGCGCCATCGTGGACTGGGCCGTCAAGGTGTCGGACACACGCTACCGTTTCTCTGAGAAGACGGTGCATACCATCGTCGATTATTTCCTGGACGGCATGTGCAAGCAGATGGTATACGGGACGATGGTGGATCCCGGCGTCCGCAACCGCGACATCGCCCGCCCGTCAGGCCGCGGTGCCATGGCGGCGGCGCGCAGGGCAGGGGAGCCTGCCCGGCCGCTGAGGGGCAGTACCGCCATGCCGATGAACCTCTTGAAGATCGCTGACGGCTATCGCCAGGCTGAACTGGAAGAGATCGTCGCCGCCCGGAGCGGAGACCACAGCCATACGCCTTCTTTTGCCAAGTTTTTCTGGCAGACGGAGCATTTCGCTTTCCAGCGCCCCGGGTTCTACACTTCCGTGCGCATGTTCTCTTCAAGGAACAGAAGCATGGAAGAGCCGTACAACGGAGAAGGCCTGACCAATCACTACCGCGCAGACGGAACCAACTATCTGTCAGTGACGGGAGATGAGTATTCCGACATCTATCCGGTCTATGACTTCCGGAAGATTCCGGGCGCGACGGTCATGCAGGCCGAGTTCATGCCGCCCGAGAACGAAATCCAGCAGAGCGGCGTGATGGACTTTGTCGGCGGAGTAGACGACGGCCTGTATGGTGCTGTCGCATTTGATTTCATCAGCCCCATCGATCCGTTGCAGGCCCGGAAGAGCTGGTTTTTCTTCGACGACGTCTATGTCTGCCTGGGCAGCAATATCAAAAGCCGGGGCCGCAATCCCGTGTTTACGACCCTGAACCAGTGTTATCTCCGCGGAGATGTCCTGGCCGGTACGCCCGAAGGCGCGGAAGTCATCGAAATGGGCGAGCACTCGCTGGACCAGGCCCGCTGGGTCTTGCATGACCAGGTCGGATATGCCTTCCTGGATGCGCCGGCCCGGGTGGGACTGATGAACCAGTCCATGACCGGCAACTGGCAGCGCCTGAACCGCCAGACGACCGTGACCCGGAAACCGGTCCGGGCGGATATTTTCTCGCTGTGGATCGACCATGGACCGAGGGTGTCCGGAGGCCATTATGCCTATGCCGTCCTACCCCACGCGGACGCGGAGCGGATGAAAGCCTTCTCGGCCCGTCCGGACGTCGAGATCCTGTCCAACACCAAGGACCTTCAGGCGGTCTGGCATCCTGCTCTCGGTATCGGATATGCCGTTTTTTACAGTGGAGGAACCCTTTCCGTGGGCAATGTCTCCCTGATTTCCGAGACCCCTTTGATGATCATGGCGCAGGTCCGTCCGGGACAGGCCCCCAAGATTACCGTGTCTGACCCTTCGCGGAAGCTCCTGAAGGCCCATTTCTCTTTCAACGGCCGTTTCCAGAGCTCGAATGAAAAAGTGAAGACCTCCTACGATCCGGCTACGGGTCGCACGAATGTCGAGGTCGAATTGCCCCAGGGCGATTATGCGGGAGAAAGTGTAACGATTTAATGATCTGATACTATGAAAAAAACGTTTGTCCTTTTGGCGCTGTGCCTGGTTGCCTGCGCCCCCAAGTCTCATTATACTTCTGTCCAGGATCCCCTGGTGCGGGAGAATTTTGAGTTTGCTGACCAGCAACTCCGTGTCCAATTGAACGAGACGGAAGCCATCCTTGACACTGTTACCATTGATGAAAAGACCAAGGTGGAGCCGCGGACGATCAAGCCGGACGGCTCCCTGAGCCTGGTGGCTCCCAGGGACTGGACCTCCGGATTCTTCCCGGGCTCGATGTGGTACCTGTATGAGATGAGCGGCGACAAGTTCTGGAAAGAGAAAGCCATGAAGTTCACCGAGTATCTGGAGCCGATCAAGACTTACAAGGGCACCCACGACCTGGGTTTCATGATCAACTGCAGCTATGGCAACGGGTTGCGTCTGGCACAGGTCCCCGGCTATAAGGAAGTCATGCTGGAAGCAGCACGCTCGCTCAGTTCCCGTTTCAATCCCACGGTCGGTTGCATCCGTTCCTGGGACCATGGCAAGAAATGGCAGTATCCCGTCATCATCGACAACATGATGAATCTGGAACTCCTGTTCTGGGCCTCCAAGGTCAGCGGGGATCCGAGTTTCCGGGACATCGCCATCTCCCATGCCAACACGACGATCGCCAACCATTTCCGCCCGGATTATAGTTCTTATCACGTCGTGGATTATGATGCCGCCGGAGACGGCAAGGCAGTCCAGTTCAACACCCACCAGGGCTACGCGGACAGTTCCGCCTGGGGCCGTGGGCAGGCCTGGGGCTTGTACGGCTTCACGATGTGTTACCGCGAGACGGGTGACGCCCGTTATCTGGAGCAGGCTGAGCATATTGCCCAGTTTATCCTGAACAACAAGAACCTCCCGGAGGACGGCGTGTTCTATTGGGATTTCGACGCTCCGGATATTCCGAACGCCCCTCGTGATGTCTCTGCTTCCGCCATTGCTGCCTCTGCTTTCTATGAACTGTCGACAATGTCGGAGGCCAACGGTGCGCAGTATCTGGCCGCCGCCGACAAGATCGTGAAGAGCATTGCGGAAAAGTATCGCAACCCCCTGGGCGAAGTGCACGGCTTCCTCACCAACTCGAGTGTCGGCCACCTGCCCGGAAATGTCGAAATCAGCGTGCCGCTCAACTATGCCGACTACTATTTCCTGGAGGCACTCGTGCGCAAAGAGCGCCTCTCCAAGGGAGAGCCTGTCGTCCCGAATGT
>CAMJHJ010000123.1 GCA_946405485.1 uncultured Bacteroidales bacterium
CTGCCGGTCCAGCTCCAGTGGGGTCCCGACCTCCTTTTGCTGCGTCCCTACCTCCTTGCAGAACCGTTTGTCGGCTATGCAGTCACGGGTAGCAAGGTCATCAACTCCGAACGCGCGAAGGTGGACTGGAGCAACATGAAATCCCGCGTGGAGTATGGCGTCGGCGTCGGTGCCGGTGTCGAGGTTTACAACCGCGTGCAGGTGTCCTTCAAGTATTATTGGAACTTCGAGGATGCCACGCAGTGGAGCGACATCACCGACAAGGTGAAGGGGAAGGGTTTCAGCGGCCTGCTCTTTACCGCCGGAATCTTCTTCTAGCCGATGGATGGGAAGGTAGCCGTCTTTTTCTGCTCGGCGAGTTTCGACATCGACCCCAAATTCAACCAGGCTGCCCGGGATTTTGTCCGTGCAGCTTGTTTGCGTGGATATGCGATCTCTTCCGGCGGCACGACGAAGGGCACGATGAAGGTCGTGGTCGACACCGCGAAGGAATGCGGCGCGCGGACCAAAGGGGTCCTTCCGCGTTTCATGACGGAGGTCGTGCATCCCGGGCTGGACGAGCTGCTGTGGACGGATACGATGGCCGAGCGCAAGGAGCGGCTGCGGGATGATGCGACCGTCGTGGTGGCTCTCCCGGGCGGAATCGGCACCTTGGATGAGTATTTCGAGACCCTGACCCTCGCCAAGCTCGGCGTTTTCCGGGGCAAGGTCATCGCCGTCAACGTGGACGGTTTTTATGACAAGTTGAAAGACCTGCTCGACTATTACGTGGAGATGGGGATGCTGGATGCGCAGACGCGCTCCATCGCCTATTTCGTCAATACGGTCGAGGAGTTCGAAGCACTGCTTTAAATGGACTTCAAGAAGGACCACATACGCTTGTTGCAAGACGACTGGACGAAGGTCAGCCGCCTGATGGATTCTGTGCTGCAGAGCGACATCCGGCTGCTGAATGAGGCCAACGGACACATCCTTTCCCACAATGGGAAGATGATCCGGCCGGCGATGTCCCTGCTGTTCGCGCGCGCTTGCGGTGAATCGGTGTCGGACAACGGCCGGAAGGTGGCTGCCGCGGCGGAATTGCTGCACAACGCGACCCTCTTGCACGACGATGTGGCAGACTGCAGCGAAGAGCGCCGGGGCGTCCCGACGACCTCTTCCATCCTGGGAGACCGTGCGTCGGTCCTGCTGGGCGATTACTGGCTGGTCAAGGCGATGGAGCTGATCCTGGACTGCGGTCCGTATAGCGACAGGGTCACGCGCATCTTCGCCAAGACCCTGTCCGACCTGGCTTCCGGAGAGATGCTGCAGTTGCAGAAAGCGGTGCTGGGAGATACGTCCCGGGAGGATTATCTCCGCATCATCTATTCCAAGACGGCGTCGCTTTTCGAAGCATCCTGCGTGTCCGCGGCGGTCTGCGCCGGGGCGTCCGAGACGCTGGTGGAGGCGGCCCGGCAGTACGGCGTCAGCACGGGCATCGCCTTCCAGATCAAGGACGATATCCTTGATTATTCGGCAACGGATGCGCTGGGTAAGCCCGTGGGGATGGATTTGCGGGAGAAGAAGATCACCTTGCCGCTGCTCGGAGCTTTGCAAAGGGTCAGCGACGAGGAGGGCCGGGAGGTCCGCCGGATGGTGTGCGGGATCGATGCCCATCCGGAGTATTATGAGCAGATCCGGGCCTTTGTCTTCCGGGAAGAGGGCATCGCGTACGCCGGGTCTGTCTTGGAGGAGTATGTCGCCCGGGCCAAGGAGGCGCTCCGGGCCTTCCCTGCAGGGGAGGCGGTGGAGCTGCTGTCGAGCCTGGCGGATTTCATAGGGGAGAGACAGTCATGAGGTTTGCCGGGATACAGGGGAACGGGGACGTGAAACGCGTCCTGGCCGGAATGGTGGACGAGGGCCGGATCCCGCACGCCATCCTTTTCCATGAGGATGACGGCTGCGGGGCGGTGCCGATGTGCGTCGCCTTCCTGCAGTATCTCTGGTGCCCGGACCGCGCAGACGGGGATTCCTGCGGAGTCTGTCCCGCGTGCAACAAGATCTCGAAGCTGATCCACCCGGACGTGCATTTCGTGTATCCGGTGACGGGCGGATCCCTGATCCCGTCCAGCGCCAAGCCCACGGCGCTCTCGTATGTGAAGCAGTGGCGGGAGCTGGTGCTTTCGAACCCTTTCTTCACGGAACGCGACTTGAATGAGGCGCTGGGGATCGAGGGCAAGTCGTCCCTGATTTCCGTGGCGGATGCGCGGGAGATCCTGGGCCGCCTGGCGTTCCAGTCGCTCGAGGGCGGCTGGCGGGCGGTGGTGGTCTACTTGCCGGAGAAGATGAATGCGGATGCGGCGAACCGTCTGCTGAAGTCGATCGAGGAGCCGCCGGAGCGTACGCTGTTCCTGCTGGTCACGCATGCGCCCGAGAAGGTGCTGCCGACGGTCGCTTCCCGCTGCCAGCACATCCGCCTGGTGCCGGTGCGGCGCCCGGATGCCTTGTCCGGGGAGGAGGAAGCGGAGGAACGCGAACTGATGGATGCCTTGCTGGAGGCCGTCACGGGCCGGGATCTGTCCGCGGCTTTGGAAGCGGGGGAGGCGATCGCCGCCCTGCCGTCCCGCGAGCGGATCAAGTCTTTCCTGAAATATGCGTCCCGGACGTTGAGGAACGTGTTCCTCGTGCAGCAGGGACTCACTGAAATCGCGGGGGCGTCCGAAGAGGAGCTCTCGCTCGCACAGCGTTTCGCGCCCCGGCTGAAACGCTCTTTCTCCCGGTCGGTCCTGCCGCAACTGGACCGCAGCGCGATGCTGGTCGACCGGAATGTCAATGCCAAGATCGTCCTGTGCGATCTGGTCAACAAAATGTTCGTGTTATGAGCAACGAAAAAGATTCGATACAGTACGATTGCTTCCGCGGCTGCACGGTGACGACCGATGTCGCGACCGGCGAGCAGGAGTGCACGTACCGGCGCGGCTGCTGCAAGCTCCGGGATTACGACTATCTCAAGGGCGTGCCGCAGGCGAGCTACAAGGACCTGTACGAGGTGCGCTTCAAGAATACGCGCAAGGGCTTCTATACCAATGCTTCCGGGCAGAGCGTGAAGCAGGGCGACCTGGTCGTCGTCGAGGCGGCGACGGGCCACGACCTGGGCATCGTGACGCTGGAAGGGGCGATGGTGGCCCGGCAGATGAAGTGCAAGGGCGTGGATCCTTCGACGACCGAGTTCAAGAAGATTTACCGCAAGGCGAGGTCTTTCGATATCGCCAAGTGGCAGGAGGCCATCGCGCGGGAGCATGAGACGATGATCAAGGCGCGTCAGATCGCGACGGAGATGGGGCTGGAGATGAAGATCGGGGACGTGGAGTTCCAGGGCGACGGGACGAAGGCGATCTTTTATTATATCGCCGACGGCCGCGTGGATTTCCGGCAGCTGATCAAGGTGTTTGCCGAGGAATTCCGGATCCGCATCGAGATGAAACAGATCGGCGCGCGCCAGGAGGCGGGCCTGATCGGCGGCCTCGGAGTCTGCGGCCGGGAGCTTTGCTGCGCGAATTATATCACTAATTTCCAGTCGATTACGACCGGTGCGGCGCGGGTCCAGGATTTATCTTTGAACCCGCAGAAGCTGGCCGGACAGTGCGGCAAGCTGAAGTGCTGCCTGAACTACGAGGTGGCGACTTACCAGGATGCGCAGTCGCGGATCCCGCGGGTCAGCGAGCCGCTGGAGTTCGGGGACGGCCTGGCCTATCTGGTCAAGACGGATGTGTTGCGGGGGATGATGTTCTTCTCTTACGAAAAGGGCTCGATGTCAGACCTTTATGCGCTGACGGCCGCGGAGGTGCAGGAGGTGATCAAGATGAACCGCAACGGCCTGAAGCCGGAGTCGCTGCGCAGCGAGCCGGAGCTTGCGGCGCCGGACTTCATCGATGCCGTGGGCGACGACAGCATCACGCGTTTCGACAAGCCGCGCGGGAAGGGCAAGGGCCGGGGTGGCCGCAACCGCAAGAAAGGCAAGGGCGGCGATGCATCGTAGGGCGTTCATATTTTGTGTCGGGGTGCTGCTCCTTTTCGGGGCGGCGGCTTGCACGCGCCCGGTATCGACGGAGCAGTTCGTCTTTGACGACGGGAGCGGGCAGTTTGACTTCGAACTGGACATGAGTGATTCGCTCTGTACATACGACCTGTCTTTCTATACGAGGCTCGAGTCGCGCCTTTCGCCTCCGGGTTTCCCGATCCGGGTTTATCTGACTTCCCCGTCGGGGGTGGGCTACAGCGAGACGCTGTTTTATGACGCGTCGGCTTCGCTTGTGGTGCCTTACCGGGAGGCTTTGGAGCCGGTGGAATACGGGCTCTGGCAGCTGTCGGTGCGGGCGCGGGCCGAGGGCTTGAAGGGAATGGGACTGATCTGCAGCCGGAGGTATTGAGGGGTGTTCCGTTTGTTTCTGAGAGTTTGTTTCACGCGATATGGGACACGATAAGTTACGGAAGTTCGCGGAGAATGAGACGTTCTCCTGTCTGCTGCAGCCTTCGGCTTCGGAGCTGCTCGCGGACGGGTTTTTTGCGTTGCGGGACCATGCCGTGAAGGGGCGTTGGAATGAGACGATGTTCGACGCGCCGCGGCCGGTCGTGCTGGAGCTGGGTTGCGGGAAGGGGGAGTATACCATCGATCTGTCGCAACGGATGCCGGATTGCAATTATATCGGCGTGGATATCAAGGGTGCACGGCTGTGGAAGGGGGCGAAGTATGCGCATGAGCACCGGCTGGGGAATGTGGCTTTCCTGCGGACGCGGATCGAGTTCATCGGGGCGTTTTTTGCGCCGGATGAGGTGTCGGAGATCTGGCTGACGTTTTCGGATCCGCAGTTGAAGAGTGAGAACAGCCGGCTGACGGCGCCGGTGTTCCTGGAGCGGTACCGCCGGTTTTTGCGGCCGGGAGGGATCGTGCACCTGAAGACGGACAGCCGTTTCCTGTATGAGTATTCGCTCTCTGTGGCGCGCTGTAATGGGCTGCGGGTGCTGGCTGCGACTTCCGATCTGTATGGGACGGCGCCGGAGACGCTTTTTGACGCCGGTTTGGTGCAGAGCGGCGCCGGACCGCAGCGTGCAGAGAGTTTAACCCCTTCGGGGGAATGCACGCTGCAATCCGACACCACCCTGCAGTCACCGGCAGCCAGGTTCGCTTGCACGGGGGCGCCCTCAGCCGCAGCACCCTGTTGCGAACCGCAGTCGGTGACCGGCGGATCACGGATTGCGGCGCTGTACGAGGTACAGACGTTTTATGAGCGGATGTTCCGGGCGCAGGGGTATAAAATCTGCTATCTGGCCTTTACGCTGGACCATGAGGGGCCGTTCGGGCATCCGTCTGCTGAAGAGTTTGATTCCGATTATTGGCGCAGCGTCGAAGGGCCCCGGCATTTCGCCACGCCGCCGGATAGAATCAAGTAGTTAAGAGCCACGATGCCGCACGTGAGGATGACGATGCCGGTGGAGCTGCCGGAGCCGGAAGTGATCGATGTCGGGTCGCTGCTGGCGTCGTGCCTTTCGGGGGAGATTGAGATGATCTGCGTCCTTGGGCCGACGGCTTCCGGCAAGACCCGCTACGCAGTTCAACTGGCTCGCGAACTGAACCGCCTCGCCGGGGCGCTGCCGGGCGGCTGCGGTTCGCAGCAGGGGGCTTCGTCCATCCTCGCATCCGGCGTCATCCGCTCCGCGGATAACTTGTCTGCTGCGGCTGAGGGCGCCCCCGTGCAAGCGAACCTGGCAGCCGATTCCTCCGGCAGCGCCCCGGCGAAGGTCGAGATTATTTCGGCGGATTCGCGGCAGGTGTATGTCGGGATGGACATCGGGAGCGGGAAGGACCTGGAAGAATACGGTGAGATCCCGGTGCATCTGGTGGATATCGCGCCGGCGGGCAGCAAATACAATGTGTACCGCTACCAGCAAGATTTCGCGCGGGTGTATGCCGACATCCGCCGACGCGGCTGCATCCCCCTCCTCTGCGGCGGGACGGGCCTGTACATCGAAGCGGCGGCGCGGGGGTATGATTTCGGGAAAGACCAGCCGACGGTAGACCCTTCGCTGCTCCCTTCCCGGACGTTCTTTATCGGGACATTGGTATCAAGGGAGGTCCGTAACGATCGGATAGACAAGCGTTTGCGGGAGCGGCTCGAGCATGGGCTGATCGAAGAGGTCCGCGGCCTGCTCGACAGCGGGATTCCCGCCGAAGACTTGATCTACTATGGCCTGGAATACAAGTTCGTCACCCAGCACGTCCTCGGGATCCTCTCGTACGACGAGATGTTCGCCCTCCTGTCCAACGCCATCCACCAATTCGCCAAACGCCAGATGACCTGGTTCCGCGGCATGGAACGCGACGGCGTCGTCATCCACTGGGTGGAAGTCTAGTTTTTTCGTATCTTTGCAGCCACTATGCCGAAAGCCAAGAGCAAAATACAGGTGACCAACCGCAGGGCCTCGTTCGACTACGAGTTCCTGGAGACCTATACGGCGGGCATCGTGCTGGTGGGGACGGAGATCAAATCCATCCGCACCGGCAAGGCTTCCCTCCAGGACGCCTATTGCTATTTCGACATGGCGGGCCAGCTCTATGTCCGCGGTCTCAACATCGCCCAATATTTCTGGGGCTCCTGGGGGCAGCACGAACCTACCCGCGACCGTAAGTTGCTGCTTACCAAGCGCGAGCTGAAGCACCTGCGTAATGCTTACAAGCAGAAAGGCCTCACCATCGTCGCCGTCAAGCTCTTCGTTGCGGACAACGGCTACGCCAAACTGGTGATCGCCCTCGCCAAGGGTAAAAAGGAGTACGACAAGCGCCAGTCCATCAAGGAAAAGGATATCCGCCGCGAACTCGACCGCGGCTAGTACAGGTTTGGGATCCTGCTGTCAGGCTTAGGAATGGGCCTGTGGCAGGTCTGAAGGGTATAGTCCTTCGACAGTTCTGAAGGGAATGGGCCTATGGCAGGTCTGGAACTGAAGCGGGTGGCAAATCCGGTGTTATAGCGGGTAGAACCGAAGTAGGAGGAAAGCAGAAAGGGTCCCTGAGGGCCCAAAGTGCGGTTTACCCCCCGGTCGAACCCTACCCTAAACGGCAAAATACCCTTTCCAGGGCATAAAGTGCTGTCCACCGGCTTCGGTTTCCCCGGAAAACCATGGACTGTCTACCTGCCAAGGTTTCTCCGGAAAGACAGGGATTGTCCGCCGACTGCGGATTGCCGGTGTTTATCCCAGATAAAACCCTAAGGATCACAGCCCGGAGGCGAAACCCTAAGGATATCACAGCCCGAAGGCGGAGCGGATGGCGGGGACCATGTCGAGGTCTTCCCAG
>CAMJHJ010000124.1 GCA_946405485.1 uncultured Bacteroidales bacterium
GAATAGAACCAGGCCTCGTGCTCCGGCTTCGGCGCCGTGAAGGGATGGTGCATCGCATAAAAACGCTGGTCCTCCTCGCTCCACTCAAGCAGCGGGAAGTCCACGATCCACAGCGGCGCAAAAACCTTCGGGTCACGATAGCCCAGACGGTTGCCGAGTTCGATACGCAGCACGCCGAGCTGGGTCTGGGTCTTGCGCTTCTCGCCGCAAAGCACCAGGATCAGGTCGCCCTTCTTGGCTTCGAGTGCCTCGGCAATCTTCGCAAGGTCCTCGGGAGCGAAGAATTTGTCCACAGAGGATTTCAAAGAACCATCCTCATTGACGCGGATGTAAACCAGCCCCTTGGCACCCACCTGCGGACGCTTGACCCACTCAGTCAGTTCGTCCACCTGCTTGCGGGTATAGGAGGCGAGGCCGTCGGCGCAGATCGCGCCCACATACGGCACGCCGTCGAACACGCCGAAACCATGGCCCTGGGCCAGGGCGGTGATTTCATGGATCTTCATCCCGAAGCGGATGTCCGGCTTGTCGGAGCCGTAGTAATCCATCGCGTCATACCAGCTCATGCGCGGCAGCGGGTCGGGAATGTCGACGCCCACGGCGTTCTTGAACATCTGGCGCATCATGCCTTCGAACATGTTCAGGACGTCTTCCTGCTCGACGAAAGACATCTCGCAGTCGATCTGTGTGAACTCCGGCTGGCGGTCGGCGCGCAGGTCCTCGTCACGGAAGCAGCGCACGATCTGGAAGTAACGGTCGTAGCCCGCGACCATCAGCAGCTGCTTGAAGGTCTGGGGACTCTGCGGCAGGGCGTAGAACTGGCCCGGGTTCATGCGGGAAGGCACGACGAAGTCGCGCGCACCCTCCGGCGTGGATTTGATCAGGTAAGGGGTCTCAATTTCCATGAAGCCCTGCTCGTCCAGATAGGTGCGGACCTCCTGGGCGAGACGGTGACGCAGCGCGAGGGCCCGCTGGAGCGGCGGCCGGCGCAGGTCGAGATAGCGGTACTTAGCGCGCAGGTCTTCGCCGCCGTCGCTGTTCTCCTCGATGGTGAAGGGAGGCGTGACGGACTTGTTGAGGATATTGATTCCTTCCAGCTTGATCTCGATGTCGCCGGTCGGCATCTTGGGGTTCTTGCTCTGACGCTCGACAACGGTTCCCGTGACCTGGATGACGAATTCGCGGCCGAGGGAGGCCGCGGTCTCCACCAGCGCCGCATCGGCATCCGCCTCCACGACCAGCTGCGTGACGCCGTAACGGTCGCGCAGGTCGATGAAGGTCATGCCGCCGAGTTTGCGGGCCCGCTGGACCCAGCCGGCGAGGGTGACTTTCTCCCCGGCGTTGCTGATGCGGAGTTCTCCGCAAGTGTGTGTCCTGTACATATCTGTGTTTAAGTTCTTTCTTTCAAAGGATTGCAAATGTACGAAAAATCCACGTTAGTTATCCCACCGGGCCGTCTTTGATACACGCCAGATCTCCATTATCTTCTTTTCGAATGCAGCCGCGAGGAAGCGCATCCCGAAATCGTTGGGATGGACACCCTCGATCATGCCATCCATCGGCAGGCCCAGTTCGTCATGAGACAGATAATAGATCTCCGGTTCTCCACGCTTTTTCAGCGTCTCGTAAGCGCTCCGGACCTGCACATTCGCCTGCCGGTAGGCTTCCTTGGCCGCACTGGCGCTTTCGCCGACATTACCGGCATGCTCCGCAATCAGGATGGGACAGTCACTGCGGCTGCGCAGGATACGGACCGCCTCCAGCAGACGTGATTCGATATCCGTGGCCTGCGTCAGGTTGGCCGTGCAGTCCAGGACATACAGCGACGCGTCGATTTCGGAAAGCAGGTCCAGCACCTCCGGCTCCAGTTTCCCGTTGCCGGAGAATCCCAGGTTGACGACCGGCAGGCGCAGGTCCCGCTCAACGATGTTGGTCCAGGCATTGCCCGGACGCGAAGCGCAGGCGCCCTGCGTGATGCTGGTCCCATAGATAACCACCGGATGCCTGCGGGTCTCCGGTATCAGGCGTAACTGAGCATCTTCCGGTACGCCGATCTTGATCCAAGTCACCGTATTGTAGGGCGGCAGGTAAAGATGATATTCATAAGACCGGTTACCCTCGGGATAGTACGAGATCCCGCTGTAGATGTAGCGGGTCGTATCGTTGCTGATCTTAGCGGGGAAGTTCGGAGCCACCCAGCGGGTACGTCCGTCGCTTCCACGGGCATACAGATCCAAGCCCGAGCGTCCGGTCGAAGGCATATGGAACATGTTGAGCCCGTCCTTAAGCCCGTAGAGCACGATGATTTCGGGCGCGTCGCTCTCGAACACCAGGCTCAGGCCCGCCGCGTTCAGGGCCAGATTCCAGACACTCTCCCGAACCACGCCGTGCGCCTTTTCCGGAAGGCGGACATAACCACTGCGCAGCCCGTCCCAGCCCACGCCGTGCACGACCGGGCCGGCCTCCAGCGGATCGATCCACTTGAAGGGGGTCTGCGCCGAGGCGGCCGGACTCGACAAGAGCCCAGCCGCCACGATTGCCAAAGAGAATAACAGTTTCCTCATCCCGGCTTATTTCTTGACGATCTTGGCGACCCAGCCGCCGCCGGGAGCCATATGGAGTTTCAACTTGTCGCCAGGCCGGACGGAAAGTTCTTCCTTGGCATAATCACGGGCAGCCCTGTGGGCGTTGGCGCCATCCTTGAAGATCTCCACCGAATAGTTGCCGGCGGGAAGGAAACCCAGCTCGACCGTTATGTCGCGCGGCGTCCAATCGGTCATCGAACCGACGTACCAGGTATCGCCGCTGCGGCGGGCCATCGTGACAAACTCACCGATCTTGCCGTTCAGGACCAGGGTTTCATCCCAGACCGTGGGGATCTCGGCGATATATTTGGTGCACTCGGGCTCCTGCAGGTAGTTGGACGGGGAGTCGCAGAGCATCGTAAACGGCGCATCGAAGATGACATACTCCGCGAGCTGGCGGCAGCGGGTGCCGGGGCTCATCGGCTCGGAATTGACCGGATGATAATTCCGGCGGGTAGCGTTACGCATGGCACCCTGGGTGTAGTCCATCGGACCGGCCAGCATGCGGATAAACGGGATCGTGACGTCATAGACGACCTGCGGGGCACCATCCGGAAGCCATTTCATCTGTTCCAGCCCGTGCACGCCCTCGAAGTTGATGACGTTGGGATAGGTCCGGTGCAGGCCCGTGGGCTTGTAGGCTCCGTGGAAGTCAATCATCATCTTATACTTGGCACCCATCTGCGCGCAAGCGGTGTAGAAATTGACCATGTCCTGGTCGTCGCGGTCCATGAAGTCGAT
The DNA here is from genome assembly GCA_946405485.1 of uncultured Bacteroidales bacterium. The sequence continues at coordinate 3,327 of CAMJHJ010000124.1, forward strand.
CTTGAAGCCCTTCACACCCATCCGGGAATAGTGCAGGAAAACACTCTCCATGTCGCGGTTGACAGCCCAATACCCGGCCCAAAGAATCAGGCCCACGTTCTTTTCCTTGGCATAGGCACAGAGCTCTTCGAGATCGATTTCAGGAATCACCTGCATCAGGTCAGCCTGCTTGTTGACGGCCCAGCCTTCGTCCAGGATCACGTATCCGATGCCCTGCTCAGAGGCAAAGTCGATGTAATATTTGTAGGTGTCGTTGTTGATGCCGGCCTCGAAATCCACTCCATAGAGATTCCAGTCGTTCCACCAGTCCCAAGCCACCTTGCCGGGCTTGACCCAGCTCCAGTCACGTGCTTCGGGCGCCTTGGCCAGCTTGTACACCATGTCGCTGCAGGCCAGCTCCTTGTCTTCACGCGCCACCTGGATGACCCTCCAGGGGAATTCACACTGCGGCTTGCAGTCCCGGGCGATGATATCCTCGTGGCTGAGGATGACGCCCTGGAGCATGTTGTGTCCGCCCTGCTTGACCTGCTTCGGCAGAAGGGCGTGGAAACCTTCAATGGTCTTGGAACCGTTCAGGTTGCGCACATTCAGGCCCGGGAAGTTGAAGAGGTCGGCCTCGGTGATGGCGACCCGGTAGCCGTTGGGGGCGCAGACGACCAGGGGCAGGAAGGCCGCGCGGGTCTTGTCCCATTCCTGGAGCTTGATGTTGTAATAAATGTTCTCGAAGGAGCACTCGATCTGCTTTTCGATCGTCCGGTCGGACTCGCGGCAGTAGGGCACGACGGCGTCCCAGTTGCCGGGGAAGGTGAATTCCGCCTGCTCGGCCTTGACGTTGATGCGTTTCTCATTCCTGGAGATGAAGCGGTAGGCGACACCCTCATTGTAGGCACGGAATACCAGGTCGAATGCCTTATAGCGGAGCGTGAGCTCATTGTAGCGGTTGCGCACGGACGCCTTCTTGTACACAGGCGTATCGAAAGTCTGGTCATAGCTTTTGCGGATCGCCTTGACCAGCTGGGCGTTACCGCCCCAGACGGTCCCGTCTTCGAGGGTCATCGAAATGGCCGAGGGAGCAAGGACCTGATAGCCGTCCGCGGAGACGGAATACTTGAAACTGTCGAAAGTGACGGCGATACGGCCGTCGGGAGACTTCAGGGTCTGCGGCTTGGCTTTCGCCGCAAAGGCGCTGATCGCACAGAGGCTGAGCAGCAGGGTCAGAAGCAGGTGTTTTTTCATAATTATGTGTATTGTCGTTTATAATCCCAATTCGGCTTTCATGCTCCGGAGCAGGTCGAAGGCCTGGAGCGGGGTCATATTGTTGAGGTCGGCACCCTTGAGCTGGTCGCGCAGGGATTCGAGCGTCGGGTCGTCCAATTGGAAGAAGGACAGCTGCAAGGCGCCGTCTTCTTCGACCGTACCCATCTTGGTCGTCTCACGGGCGCGGGCGATGACGTTCTCCCCCGCCTCCAAGGCGCGCAGGGTCTTTTCTGCGGAATCGATCACCTCGCGCGGCATGCCGGCCAGGCGCGCCACATGGATACCGAAACTGTGGGCGACGCCTCCTTCCTTGAGTTTGCGCAGGAAGATGACGTCCTTGCCGGATTCGCGCACCGCGATGTGGAAGTTCTTGACCCGGGGGTAGATGCCCTCCAAGTCGTTCAACTCATGATAGTGGGTGGCGAAAAGGGTCTTGGCGCCCTTGCCGTGTTCGTGGATGAATTCAACCAGCGCGCGGGCGATGGACATGCCGTCGTAGGTGGAGGTGCCGCGGCCGATCTCGTCCAGCAGGACCAGCGAGCGCGCGGACAGGTTGTGCATGATCATCGAGGTTTCCAGCATCTCGACCATGAAAGTCGATTCCCCGCGGGAAATGTTGTCGGAGGCGCCGACGCGCGTAAAAATCTTGTCGAACCAGCCGATGCGGGCGCTGGAGGCGGGCACGAAGGAGCCGACCTGGGCCATCAGCACGATGAGGGCGGTCTGGCGCAGGAGGGCGGACTTACCGGCCATGTTGGGACCGGTCAGGATGATAATCTGCTGCTGCTCCGCATCGAGATAGACATCGTTGGGGACATAGTCCTCGCCGGCAGGCATCATCTTTTCGATGACGGGATGCCGGCCGTCGCGGATGTCCAGGACCAGGCTGTCGTCCATCTGCGGACGACAGTATCCGCTGTCGGCCGCCAGTTCGGCGAAGCCGGCGAGCACGTCCAGGCGGGAAAGGATCTGGCAGTTGGCCTGGATATCCCGGATGCTGCGCTGGATATCGGCGACGAGCTCGCCGTAGAGACGGCTTTCGAGCTCATAGATGCGCCCTTCAGCAGAGAGGATTTTCTCTTCGTATTGCTTGAGTTCCTCGGTAATGTAGCGCTCGGCGCCGACGAGGGTCTGCTTGCGCACCCATTCCGTCGGGACCTTGTCCTTGAAGGTGTTGCGCACCTCCAGATAATAACCGAAGACGTTGTTGTAACCGATCCGGAGGGAACTGATACCCGTGCGCTCGACCTCGCGCTGCTGCATTTCCAGCAGGTAATCCTTACCGCCACGGGAGATGGAACGGTACTCGTCGAGCTCGGCGTTGACACCCGGGGCGATGATGTCGCCCTTGCCCAAGGCGGCCGCGGGATTCTCGGCCATCGTAGTGCGGATGCGCTCCAGCAGGGGCTCGCAGCCATGCAAGGCTTCCATCATGCGTTCCAGCTCGCCCACACCCCGGCCTTGGCAAAGGGAGCGGATGGGCTCCATTTGGGCAAGCGAGCGACCGAGCTGCATGACCTCGCGGGGCAGGATCTTGCCCGCCGCAGCGCGGGAAATGATGCGTTCCAAGTCACCCACGTCGCCGAGATGCTCCTGCAAGGCAAGCAAGTCGTCCCTATGCTCTACAAAATGCTGGACGACATCGTAGCGGGCGTTCAGCTCCTGCAGGTCCAGGACCGGCATGGCCAGCCAGCTGCGCAGCTCCCGGGCGCCCATCGGCGAAGAGCAACGGTCGATCACGTCGACCAGCGCCGTACCGTCACTGCCGGACGCAGAGTTGAAGACCTCCAGGTTGCGGAAGGTGAAGCGGTCCATCCAGACATATTTTGCGCCGTCCACGCGGGAGATGGAGCAGATGTTGCCCAGGCCCGCGTGCTGCGTCTGTTCGAGATAGACGAGCAGGGCACCGGCAGCGCAGATGCCCAGGGGGCTTCCGTCGATGGCGAACCCCTTCAGGGAGCGTACGCCCAGCTGCTGCTTCAGCTTTTCGACGGCGGCGTCCTTGACGAAGGCCCACTCGTCCAGGGTGCTGATGTAGGCGTCGGTGCGGATCCGTTCCTTGACGATGCGCTGCGCGCTGCGAGTGACGACCAACTCTTTCGGAGCGAAAGAGGAAAGCAGGGCGGCGATGTATTCGATGCTGCCCTGGGCGACCTTGAAAGTGCCGGTGGAAACATCCAGGAAGGCGGCCCCGCAGGTCTCTCCATTGAAATGGAGGCCGGCGAGGAAGTTGTTTTCCTTCTGCGAAAGCATCTGCTCGCCGAAAGCAACGCCGGGGGTTACGATCTCGGTGATGCCGCGCTTGACGATGTTCTTGGTCAGTTTCGGGTCCTCGAGCTGGTCGCAGATGGCAACCTTGTAGCCGGCGCGGACCAGTTTCGGCAAATAGACATCGATGGCGTGGTAGGGAACGCCGGCCATCGGAATCGGGCTCGCCATCGCGCTGGAACGCTTGGTCAGAACGATCCCCAGGACCTTGCTGGCCGTCACGGCGTCGTCGCCGTAGGTCTCATAGAAGTCCCCGCAACGGAAGAGCAGCACGGCCTCCGGGCATTGCGCCTTGAGGGTGAAGTACTGCTTCATCATCGGGGTCATCGGGTCTTTTTCCTTGCTTTTCGCCATAGACTTCAAATATAATCATTATTTTTGTGCGTTGCGTCATTTTTGTCGTGACGTTTTCCGTTTGAACCTATGGAAGTAAGAGCGAAAAAAGCCCTCGGGCAGCATTTC
>CAMJHJ010000125.1 GCA_946405485.1 uncultured Bacteroidales bacterium
CCCGACTGGACCAAGTTCCAGGACTTCCTGAAGGGTGAGGTGCGTTTCGCATCCCTTTACAAGCTCTTCCCGGAGTCGGCCGCCGAGCTGCTCCAGAAGACCGAGGAATTCGCCAAGGTCCGCCTGGGCACCTACAAGCGCCTGGCCGGCAAAGAATAATCGAAAGATGAACGTTATTATCAAAAAAGCAGCGCTGCTGACGGCGGCGCTGCTTTTGGTTACGGGACTGAGGGCTCAGCAAGCCCCCGACCGCATCGTGCGCCTCTATCCGGAAGGGCAAGGCGTGGACAAGGGCGTCGTCGAGAACGGTGTCCCCGTCACGCTGGGCCCCGGCTGCGCCAATGAACTGAAGGTTCCCCAGACCTGGGACGGTACCCTGCTGCGGCGGGTGTCCGATCCCTGGCTGCGCATCTACCTGCCGGAAAAGAATACCAGCGGCCAGATGGTCGTCATCTGCCCCGGTGGCGCCTATGCGTTGCTGTCCACTGAGTCGGAGGGCGAACTGGCTGCCCGTTGGCTGAATGAACGCGGCATCGCGGCCTGCGTCGTCTGGTACCGCATGCCCAACCGGCACGACATCGTGCCTTTGACCGACGTGCAGAATGCGTTCCGCTACTGCAGGTATCATGCTGCGGAATGGGGCGTGAAGCAAATCGGCGTGATGGGATTCTCGGCTGGAGGGCATCTGGCGGCGAGCGCATCTACGCTCTTTACCGACGAGATTACGCGCCCGGATTTCTCCATCCTTTTCTATCCCGTCATCACGATGGAGGAAGGTCTCACACACGAGGGTACGATGTATAACCTTACCGGCAAAGACCCGGTGCTGCGCGAGCGTTATTCATTGGAAAAACGCGTCACCGCCGAGACTCCGCCCACCATCCTGCTCTTGAGTTCCAACGATGATGCCGTACCGCCGGAGAACAGCCTGCGCTATCTGCGCGCGCTGAAGGCGCACGGCGTCCCGGCCCAGATCCACAGTTTTCCCACCGGCGGTCACGGCTGGGGGTTTGCAGCCAGGAAGTATACCGGCAAGAAAGACCTCATCGGAGACGAAGCCCGTGCGACTGCCGATGCAGCGCTGGAAACCTTCCTCCGCGACTGCCGCAGTGTCCCCGAGACTGTCTTGCTCTACCCGGAAGGACAAGGTGTTGATAAAGGCATCGTGGAAGACGGCGTCGCTGTCACACTCGGCCCTGGCGAGAGCACTGAAGCGACAGGTCCCGAGTTTGTCAAGGAAACCGGGAACATCGGAAATGTCGGAGACAGCGCCCGCATGGTCATCTACCTCCCGGAAAAGCCGAACGGCCAGATGGTCGTCATCTGCCCGGGCGGCGGCTATTCCAACCTCGCGATGAATCATGAGGGCCACTGGGTGGCCGAATGGCTGAACGACCGCGGGATTGCAGCCTGTATCGTCGTGTACCGCATGCCACGGGGCACGCACCATCAGGCGCCCCTCATCGACGTGCAGAACGCATTCCGCTACTGCCGCCACCACGCCGCGGACTGGGGCGTACGCCAGATCGGCGTAATGGGATTCTCCGCCGGCGGACATCTGGCGGCCTGCGCATCGACCCTCTTCGTCGACGAAGTGACACGCCCTGACTTCTCGATTCTCGTCTACCCCGTCATCACCTTCGATGAGGCGGTCAAGAAAAAAGGCACCCTCGAGCAATTGACTGACGGCGGACGCCGGAAGGACCTGATGGAATACTATTCGTTGGAAAACCGCGTCACGGAACAGACGCCTCCCGCCATCCTGCTGTTGAGCGAGGACGACAAGGGTGTCATCCCGGAACACAGCTGGCGCTATTTCGAGCAGCTGCGTCTCCACGGCGTCCAAGGTGAACTGCATGTCCTCCCCTACGGCGGACACGGCTGGGGATGGAAGACCTCTGATAAAAGCGGCAAACCCGATCCCCTGCATGACGGAGTCCGCGAAGTCTTCTTCCACTGTGTGGACAATTTCCTGGAGAGAAGGGCTAAAGACGAATAAGCGTAAACGGTATGATATCCCGACGTTTTTTATCACCCATCCTGATCACCCTCGCGCTGCCATGCCTGGCTCTCGCGCAGGGAGCGGGGCCCAACCTGCCTTGGGCGGACTTTTCCGGAAGGACGGACCATCATGTCGTCATCGCAGCCGGGACGCCTGACAACTACAACGGCCACCCGACGACCGTCCTGATGGAGGACGGCAAGACGATGGTCTGCACCTGGTCGGAAGGCCACGGAGGCAAGGCTGCGTACATCGGTTTCAGCTACGACGGAGGCATTACCTGGCAGACTTCGGCCGCGCCGAAGGAATGGGAAGGCCTGGTCAACTGCCCCAGCCTCTACCGGTTGACGGATAAGAAGGGAAAGGAACGTCTCTTCGTGTTTGCCTGCATCCAGGGTGACCAGCCCTACCGGAACATGGGCTACTCCGTCAGCGAGGACGGGGGCAAGACCTGGAGCCCGGTGAAGGATCTGGGCAAGCCCTGCATCATGGCCTTCACCAGTATCATCCGTCTCAAGAATGGAGATTATCTTGGAATGTATCACCGGGGAAACACGGACCAGGACCGGATTCCATTGAAGATTTGGCAGTCCGTCTCCCATGACGGCGGCTTGACCTGGGACGAATCTGTCCTGGCCGGTGAGATGGAAGGCCGTTCGCCTTGCGAACCCTGCGTTTTCCGCTCTCCGGACGGAAAGACACTCATCTGTCTGACACGGGAGAACCAGCGCAAGGGATGCTCTCTCTATATGGGATCCAAGGATGAAGGCCGGACCTGGACCACCCTCCGGGAAAGCCCCTGGGGTATCACGGGAGACCGCCATGTCATGCGTTACCTTCCCGACGGCCGCATCCTCTGCGTCTTCCGGGACATGGCGCCGCTCAGTCCCACAAAAGGCCATTTCGTGGCCTGGGTAGGAACGTACCTGGATTTCACTAACGGGCTCTCCGGACAATACAAGGTCAAACTCCTGCACAGCTATGCGGGCTGGGACTGCGGCTATCCGGGTCTGGAGATTCTGCCGGACGGGACGATCATCGCCACCACCTACATCAAATACCACCCGGGACCTGCGAAGCATTCCGTGGTCTCCGTGCGTTTCAAGATCGAGGAGTTGGACGCCTTGTTTTAAAACCCTTTGTCCGAAAGGATATCCTTGAACAGATGGAAGGAGGGCTCGTCCTTGATGGAATTGAGTTTCTCCGCAACGGAAGCGAAGGCCTCGTAGTCGGTAAAAACGACGTCGAGGTCTTCGTAGTTTCTGAGGATACGGTCTGCGAAGAGTTTGAAGGTTTCGCCCCGGGGCGTGAGGGTGACGGCACCCCGCTGGCGGTCGAAAAGGACCGAGCCGGTCCGCTTTTCCAGATCGGCGATACACTGGCTGACAGCAGGCTGGGTCAGTCCCAGCTTGCGAGCGGCGACGGTGAAACTCCGTTCGCGGGCCACTGCCTCAAAGATTCTCAACCTCTGGTCATCCAGTATCATCGTTTACAAAGATAGCAAAAAAGTCAACAACTGAATACAATAGCGGAGGCCGGCAGTTGCAAGGAACGGAAACTTTTACCCCTACGGGGGAATGTTCCTTGTAACTGCCGGCCTCCGCTATTACGAGGGCTTAAGCTTCTATCGCCTACTCGCCGCTGATGGAACCGGTCGGGCAAGCATCGGCGCAAGCGCCGCAGTCAATGCAGATGTCGGGATCGATGGAGTACACATCGCCTTCCATGATGGCGCCGGTCGGGCATTCACCCTGGCAAGCTCCACAAGCGACGCAAGTCTCCGGATTGATTTTGTGTGCCATAGTCTTTATTGAAGTTAATGTTTGTGATTCCAGTCCTTATCAAAAACTGTGCAAATATACATTTCCCTTTTGAGAAAACAAAAACAATTCACTGCGGCCCCATTCTTGCGAAGGAAACAAGATTAGGAAAAAGTCATTACCTTTGCACCGATATGAAAAGGATGAAGACATACGCTCTCTTGGCGGCCTTCGCGCTCAGCCTGATCGCCGCGCAGGCGCAGAACCGTTTCGGCGGACGCGTTGAGATGGACCGCATCGTCCATGATTTCGGGGACATCCAGACCTCACAGGGCCCTGTCAGCTGTACTTATACCGTCACGAACATTTCCAAGACGCCCGTCACCATCCTTAACGTCATCTCCTCTTGCGGATGCACCGACGTCCAATGGACGAAAGAAAGCATCCCCGCGGGCGGGAAAGGCACCATCTCCGCCACCTTCAAGAACGAAGACGGCCCCTATCCTTTCGACAAGACCCTGACCGCCTATTTTTCCGATATCAAACAACCGGTCGTCCTTCACCTGCGCGGCATCGCGCATGAAAAAGAATTGCCGGTCGGCGAACTGTACCCTATCCATTTCGGGGCCCTGGGCCTTCGCAGCGCTGAGATCAAGGCCGGCAATATCCTCCAGGGGCAGCAGAAGAGCGGGGAGGTCAAAATCGCCAACGTGGGCAAATCTCCGGTCAAGATCGGCTTCAAGGATGTGGACGAGGGACTCACCCTGAGCGTATCCCCCGAGACCATCCCTGCCGGCGGTACCGCCACGCTGACCTATACGGTCACGACCGACCGCAGCCACTGGGGGAAGAGCTGGTATTACGCCACTCCGGTGGTAAACGGGAAACCTTACAAGGCCATCGAGGTCGCAAAGACGGAGAAACGGCCGGAGCGCGGCACGGAAGCCCTGGTCGCCGATCCCAATCCGGAGATCGGTGCCGGCAAAGAACGCATCGGCGTCTGGGCCATCACAAAAGAGGACTTCAGTTCCCTGTCCAGAGAGCAGCGGGCGGCCGGGCCTAACCCCATGTTCAGCTCAAGCACCTTCACCTTCGGCCAGGTCAAGGCCGGAACCAAGGTTGAAGCCGTCTTCGATGCCTCCAATATCGGAAAGGGCGAACTCGTCATCTACAAGGTGGACTCAGACAGCCGCCGCATCAGCGTCACGCAGGTCCCTAAGATCAAAGCCGGGGGCAAAGGAACCCTCAAAGCCACGCTCGACACCAAAGGCATGCCTTCAGGTGAAGCGCTCTTTATCTTGAGCCTCACCACCAACTCGCCGCTCAGGCCCATCGTCAACCTCTACGTTACCGGATTTATCAAATGAGCATCGACACCTTCTGGGACATCCTGAAAGAAGCGGCCGTCATCACCCTTGTGGTGACGGCGTTGATGCTTGCCATCGAGGCGCTCGACTTCGCGCTCAAGGGCCGGATGCTTTCCGGCCTGCGACGCACCCGCGCCGGCCAGGTCCTGGCCTCGGGCCTGCTGGGAGTCATTCCAGGCTGTGCCGGAGGTTATGTCAGCGTGTCAATGTACGCACGGGGCATGTTCTCCTTCGGCGCCCTGCTCTCCATGATGGTCGCCACGACCGGAGATGAGGCCTTCCTGATGCTGGCTCTCTTCCCCAAGCAGGCAATCCTGATCTTCGGCGCCTTGCTGCTGCTGGGTCTCCTTGTCGGATGGACCGCTGATGCCATCAGCAAACGCCGTAAAGGCGGAGTGCAGTATATCGAGGATATCAACAAGGATATGCACGATGGGGGCAACACGCTGAAAGAGAGGCTTCTGCATATCCTCCCACATGCGCTCAAGGTCTTCCTCTGGACTTTCGGTGTCCTGCTGGCGGTCGGTTTCCTGGAGCAACATGTCGATTTGGGAGAGTGGATCAAGGCTCATCCCGCCCTCAGCATAGGGATTGCGATCCTCGTCGGCCTGATCCCCCAGTCCGGCCCGCACATGGCCTTCGTCACCATGTTCGCCGACGGCCTGCTCCCCCTTCCCGTCCTGATCGCGAACTGTATCGTCCAGGAAGGCCATGCCGGCCTTCCCCTCCTGTCTGAAAGCAAGGGAGCCTGGCTCCGCGCCAAGCTTATCAAAGTCGTTCTCGCCATCGTCATTTCCGGCATCATGACCGTCGTCGGATTGTAGTTTCCAAAGATATTTACTATCTTTGTGAGATTATTTGACTGAAGCATGGCTGCGAACGAAGTGAACAACTATACAGATGCCAACATCCGCACCCTGGAAGGCGTCGAGCATATCCGGATGCGTCCGGGCATGTACATCGGACGGCTGGGAAACGGCAACAATCCAGGCGACGGCATCTATGTCCTCCTGAAGGAAATCATCGACAATTCCGTGGATGAATTCGCGATGGGATTTGGCAAGCAGGTCCAGATCTCCATCGAAGAGAATGTCGTAACGGTGCGTGACTTCGGACGCGGCATCCCGCTCGACGCGGTCATCAAAGCCACGAGCATCCTCAACACCGGCGGTAAGTTCGACACCAAGGGGTACAAGAAGTCCGTGGGCCTCAACGGCGTCGGCACCAAGGCTGTCAACGCCCTGTCCGAAAATTTCTATGTCTGCTCCCACCGGGACGGCGAATGCTCCTGGGCCAAATACGAGCGCGGAGAGCTGAAAGACAGCGGCAAGGCCGAGACCAAGGAAAAGAACGGCACGCTGGTCGTCTTCAAGCCGGACAACCTGATGTTCACCGACTTCCATTTCAACATGGATTATGTCGAGACGATGGTGAAGAACTACTCTTACCTGAAGAAAGGGCTCACCCTCGTCCTCAACGGAACCCCCTATAAGTCGGAGAACGGCCTGCTCGATCTTGTCAACGAGAATCTCTCCGAGGAGCCGCTTTACGCCCCCATCCACCTGGAAGGCGAGGACATTGAAGTCGTCATCTCCCATGGCAATGCCTACGGAGAAAACATTTCCTCCTTCGTCAACGGCCAGAACACCCGCGACGGCGGCACACACCTCGCTGCCTTCCGCGAGGCGGTAGCCAAAACCCTGAAGGAGTTCTTCAAGAAGAATTACGCCCCCGAAGATTGCCGCCAGGGCATCGTGGGCGCCATCAGCATCCAGATCCAGGAGCCCAACTTCGAAGGACAGACCAAGACCAAGCTTGGCAGCACCTACATGTGGGAGAAACAGGAGAAAGACGAGCACGGCGCGATCCATACCGACATCGGCCCGACCATCCGTTCCTTCGTCAACGACTTCATCGCCAAGAACCTGGACAACTACCTGCGGATGCACATGGACATCGTCCCCATTATCGAGGACAAGATCAAGAACTCCCAGAAGGAGCGCGAAGAGATCCAGGGCATCCAGAAGAAGACCAGAGAGAAGAACAAGAAGGCCAACGTCTATAACAAGAAGCTCCGCGACTGCCGCATCCACTACAACGACAAGGTTACGGAGAAGAACCAGGACGATGTGGAGGCCTCCAGCATCTTCATCACGGAGGGTGACTCCGC
>CAMJHJ010000126.1 GCA_946405485.1 uncultured Bacteroidales bacterium
TGCACGGCTTGCAACTATTGCATGCCCTGCCCCTACGGCATCGACATCCCGGGCATCTTCCTGAGCTACAACCAGGCGGTCAACGACGGACTGGTGGCCGAAAGCGCGCAACAGTCCGACTTCAAGCGCCTGCGCCGGCGCTACCTCGCCCTCTACAACAAATCGGTGGAGTCGATCCGCCAGGCCAACCACTGTATCAACTGCGGCCAGTGCCAGCCCCATTGCCCGCAGAACATCCGGATCCCGCGCGAGATGACCCGGATCGACAATTATGTCGAGAAGTTGAAACGAGAGACGCTGTAACCCGCCATGAAACATATTTCCCTTTTGGCAGGCACAGTGCTTGCAGTCCTTTCATGTACTATGGAAAATCCGCTTTTGACCGAATCCACGCTCCCTTTCGGAGCGCCCCCCTTCGATAAGATCCGCAACGAGCACTATATGCCGGCTTTCGAGCAAGGCATCGCCGAAGCTAAGGCCGAAATCGATGCGATCGTCGCCAACCCGGCGGCGCCCAGTTTCGAGAATACGATCGAAGCGCTGGAGAATGCCGGCCAGACCCTGGACCGCGTCTCCGGCATCTTCTACAATCTGCTGGAAGCCGACACGGACGACGAGATGCAGCAGATCGCCGAGGATATTTCGCCCAAGATGACCGAGTACGAGATGTACGTCAGCCTCAACGAGCCGCTCTTCGCCCGGATCAAGTCCGTCTATGACCGACGGGACTCCCTCGGACTGGACAAAGAGCAATACAAACTCCTGGAGGACACTTATAAGGATTTCGTGCGCAGCGGCGCCCTGCTCTCCCCTACCGACAAGGAACGTTACGGGCAGTATGAAGAGGAACTCTCCCTCCTGGGCCTGCAGTATGGCAAGAATGTCTTGGCCGCCACGAACGCCTACACGCTCAACATCACGGACCGGGCCCGACTGGCCGGGCTCCCCGATTTCGTCACGGAAGCGGCGGCTGAGCTTGCGAAGGAAAAGGGACAGGAAGGATGGACCTTCGACCTCAGCTATCCCAGTTATTCCGCGTTCATGAAATACAGCACGGACCGGGAGCTCAAGCGGCAGCTTTACATGGCGTACAACACCAAGGCTGTCGGCGGCGAAAACGACAACCTTGAAAACGTGCGCCGCATCGCGGATCTCCGCATCAAGATCGCCAACATCCTGGGCTATCCGACCTATGCGGACTACGCCATCGAGGACCGGATGGCCAAGACCCCTGCAACGGTGAACGCCTTCCTTTCCAAGCTGCTGGACCCTTCCTTGCCCGCAGCCCGAAAGGAAGTCGCCACGATCCTCTCCTTCGCCCGGGAAAACGGATTCGAAGAAGAGGTCCTGCAACCCTGGGATTTCAGCTATTGGACGGAGCGCTACAAGGACGCCCACTATGCCCTCAACGACGCCCTGCTCAAGCCCTATTTCCAACTGGAAGACTGCATTGCCGCCGTTTTCGGCCTGGCCGGGAAGCTTTATGGCCTGAGCTTCGAAGAGCGCCCCGACATCCCCGGTTATCATAAGGATGTCAAGGTGTACGATGTCAAGGATGCGGACGGGCGCCATCTGGCCCTGTTCTATGCCGACTTCTTCCCGCGCGAAAGCAAGCGGGGCGGCGCCTGGATGACGGAGTTCCGCGGGCAGAGCATCGTGGACGGGGTCGAGCGCAGACCCTTCATCAGCCTGGTGACCAATTTCACCAAGCCGACGGCCCAGAGTCCTTCCCTGCTGACACACGACGAGTTGACGACCCTTCTGCATGAGTTCGGCCATTCCCTGCACGGGATGATGGCCGAGGGCCGCTATGAGTCCCAGACAGGCACCAACGTCGCCCGCGACTTTGTCGAACTCCCTTCCCAGATCATGGAGAACTGGGCCTTCGAGCCGGAATTCCTCAATGGATTCGCCCGGCATTATCAGACGGGAGAGATCCTGCCCGCGGATCTGATCGAAAAGGTCAAGGCCACGCAGAACTACCTGGCTGCCTATTATCAGGTGCGCCAGCTGCAGTTCGGCATCCTGGACATGGCCTGGCATGGCCTGACGGCCCTTCCGGAGGAAGGAACGATGGCTTTTGAGAAAAAGGTGCTCGCGCCGACGGCCGTCCTGCCTTCCGTACCGGAATGCTGCACCTCCGCCTCCTTCGGGCACATCTTCTCCGGCGGTTACAGCGCCGGCTATTATTCTTACAAATGGGCGGAGGTCCTGGAGGCCGACGCCTTCAGTCTCTTCAAGGAGAAGGGCATCTTCAACTGGGAGGTGGCCGCTTCTTTCCGGGAGAACATCCTGTCCAAGGGCAGCCGGGAAGACGAAGCCGTCCTGTACCGGCGCTTCCGCGGACACGATCCGCAGCCCGAAGCGCTGCTCCGTAAACTGGAAATAACCGAAACTTGCAAATGATGAAAAGACAATACATATTACCCACTCTGCTGCTGGGATGGTGCCTGCTGGGATTCAACGCCTGCGACCCTCCCGTTCAACCCGATGTCACCGACGAAAACCGCACATACACGGGCGTCAATTATTTCGCGGCCAACTGCATGTCACTCTACTACCTTTGGTCCGAAGAGATCGACGGGCAACTGACCCGCTGGCTCAGCCGGGAACTGGAGACCGATCCGATCCAGAAAGTCAAGGAAATCCGTTACAAACAGAATGGAAAGGACTTTGACCGCTGGACGGAAGTGACAGACGATTATGAGGCTTTCACCTCCGGCGTAGAAGGTGTCTCTACCACTTATGGCTGCGACATCGTGCTGATGAGGCTGGATGATACGCATGTCTGCGCCGTCGTTACAATCGTCTATAAAAACAGTCCGGCCGAAAAAGCCGGCTTAAAACGAGGAGACATCATCGTCCAGGTCAACGGATCGCCGATGACCACCCGGGATTATTATTCCATCATCACAGAAAAGTTCCTCTACAGCAGCCAGTGCAACATCACCCTTCTTGATACTGCGACCGGTAATCTCGGGAAAAAGATGTCAATGACCGCCGTTTCGATGTATGAGGATCCGGTCGTCTACCATACCATCTTCGATATTGACGGCAAGAAAGTCGGTTATCTGGTTTTTACCAGCTTCACGCTGAAGGCGATCGACACTCTGCTTGACGTCTTTGAGCAGTTCAGGAGCGCCGGCATCTCTGAACTCATCCTGGATCTGCGGTACAACGGCGGAGGTTATGTGAAGACCGAGGAAGTGCTGGCGTCCATGCTTGCCCCGAAAGCCAATGTCCAGGCAGGCGACCTGTTCGAGCAGGAAATCTACAACAAGGCCCTTACGGAGTATTATATCAAGGAAAATGGGCAGAATGCACTCAAAACCTTCTTTCAGACCAGCTTTACCTGGAAGGATGAAGGCTTCGACTGTACCTGTGACACACGCGCAAGTCATGTGAATCTGGACAAGTTGTACGCCATTATTGACTCCGGGACCGCTTCTGCTTCAGAAAGCATCCTTGTCGGCCTGATGCCCTATATGGACATCACCCTGATTGGACAGCAGAGTCACGGCAAGTTCTGCACGGGCATCATGTATGGCGCTGAAGAGTGGTATGACGACTACAAGCAGGATATGGGCGCGGATCTTTATTCTTATAAGAAGGATGTCGCCAACTGGGGACTGTACGTGATGATCGGGCGCTACGGTGACTGCAATGGCAACTGTCCCGCCATGCCGGACGGTCTCAAACCCGACTTCATATCCGAAGACCGGCCCGACCTGGGTTACGGTTTCGGCGACGAGCGCGATCCGATGCTCCGCCAGGCGCTGATTCTCGCAGGTCGCACGGACCTCAAGACCGCATCCACCCGCGCCGTGGAAGTCCCTGCGCCGGACCGTATGTCCCGCCAGGTTATCAAGCCTGTCTTCGGGAAAAGGATCCGCACGGATCTTGTCGACGGGATAAAGGAATAAGCATATGCGCAAGATACAAAAAGGGGCCGATCCGAAAGGACCGGCCCCTTAATAATCGATGCAGGATCTACCAGAGATAATTGTCACAGAAATCCATGTACTTCTGCATGTCTTCAGACCAACCGGTCTTCTTCATGCCGACGAAGTGGAAAGACTCCTGGCCGTTGTCCCTGACGATGGTAACATCCATCTCAAGGGAATCCGCCTTGTATCCGGTAGCGGTATCGACACCGTCGGTGACGACTTTCCCGCTGATCGTAGCGGACTTCGTGTGTTTGCCCCACTGCTTACCGGCAGTCGTATAGGCGCCATAGCTGCCATAGAGACCTTCGATGTAAGGATTCCAGGCCTTGTCAGGCTCCTCGGCGGCCACGTTGTCCGCCTTGAAAGTCTGGGCCTTGATATCTACGCTGACGGGCATCTGAACGGCATACAGACGCTGCCAGTGACGACCGGCCGTATTCATGTCAATCAGAGTGACCCAGGCGCGGTCAGACTCGTCGTTCGTCGTATTGGTGATCAACACGGCATATACGGAAAGCGTATCCGTCGCATCGGAAGGATTGAGCGCAAAACCGACAAATTTTCCGTCGATCTGGTGGACGGCCGACATTTCAGGCTCGCCGACCTTGTAAGTCTCGCAGGAGAGAACTCCGCACATTGCAGCCGCAAGGGCGATATAAGTAAAAATCTTTTTCATGATACGTGTCTCCTATTGATTACTTATGCCACCACATTTTCTCGTTCACCGGCGCAGGGGTCGGAGAATTGGGATTGTAGTCAGCAGAAGCTTTCGAAATGATGAAACGGACGGGATAGCCGGACGCAAGGATACCATGCGAATCGGTAAGGACTTCGCCGCGGGCGGGATAACCGGTGCGATTGATGTCAAACCAAGACTCGAACGGCATGCAACGGACGTTGGCTGCCCATTTCTGATTGATGATCTGCTCGACCATGTCCTCGACGGACCCGGCCGTGAAGGCATAGGGACCTGCCAGGAAGGCTTCGACATCCGCTTTGGCAACACCATCGTTGAATGCGCCGACACGCTCGAAAGCGGCTGCGACAGCCTCCTCATAAGCAGCCTGCGCCTTGGCGGCGTTGTTCAGACGGGCATAAGCCTCGGCCTGAAGGAACAGAGCCTCATCGACCGTTCCGATGTAGACGGGGTCTGTCGGAGACAGAGCCAGACGGCTGGTCTCGGTAGGATCACCGGCCAAGCCATACTCGGAACCGGCGACAACGCCGCCCGGATTATTGTCATAGTAATAATACAGACGAGGATCACTTGCGTCAAGCACATTGAGGACATCGCTGCAGCAGCGGATGTTGTTGGTCGTGTTGAGCTGACGGCGGTCACTCTCATACAGCGGGGAGGATTTGGAGGCGGCATCCGAGAAGTTGTCAAAAGCCGCATCGCTCTCCAGGAAATCATTCTCTGCAAGGAGAGACTCAATCTTGGACTTGTTGGTGTTGAAATCACGCATCAAAACCTTCAGATAGAGCGTGTTGGCAAACTGGAACCAGGCGTCGGTGTCACCTTTGAAGAACATGTCGCTGGAAACGGTAGTATTGAGAACCTCATCCGCGGCAGCCTGAGCGGCATCCATCGAGCGGATCTCCTCAAGGAGCGAAATCAGCGTGGCCTGCATATCCTTACCGGAATCAAACTTGGGGGTCTGGCTGGGAGTCACATAACCCTCGGTGTAAGCCACCTGGTCATACAGGCTGGTTAACAGATACAGCGCATAGACCAGCGTCGTCTTTGCTTCCACAAGATAATTGCTTGCGTTGTCGGCCTTCTCAGCCTTCTCGATCACCTCATGGAGCGACGGAAGGACCCTCGTATAAAGATAACTCCAAGGAGCTTGGAAGGTTTCATTGGTCACATCATTGGTCATGATGGTATAATACTGGTTGGTCGTGCTGCACTGGACGACATACTGGGACCAGAAACTGCCATACAGCGTCAAGTCATATCCAACCTTGGTGACCAGGTTCAGATGAGCGGAAGGAAGCAGCATCTTCATGTCCGCCTCAGAGACATAATTCGGGTTCGTGTTGATGTCCAGCCACTCACCGCTGAAAACATCGGTGATATCGCAGGAAATGGCCATAAATGCCATGGACACGGACAAGATGATAGTATAGATCTTTTTCATAATCATTCCTCCTTAATTAGAAGACAAGCTTCACATTGGCACCCACCGTACGGGTGGAAGGCGCGGAGTAATACTCACCATACTGGGAAGTCAGATCGTTGCCGTAGTTGGTGTTATCGGGATCGATCAAGCCCTGCTTGGGAGTCCACATCAAGAGATTACGTCCGACCAGGCCGACAGCGACCGAAGAAAGCCAGTTGACATTCTGGAACCACTTTTCAGGCAGACGGTAAGTCAGGTTGAGCTCGCGCAGCTTGAGGTAAGTCTTGTCGAGGAGCTCTTCGCGGTACTGGACGTAGTTATAGTTGGGATAGTAGGCACCGTTGACATTGTACTGGGTCGTAACAGGGAGATTGTTCTCCACATAGGTGTCACCTTTCTGGATGACGGAGTGGGGCCAGACCCAAGGGTCACGGAGGTTGTACATCGTCTCTTCGGCATTACCGTCGAACAGGACGATACCCTTCGTAGCGGAATACATCAGACCGCCCTTGCGATAGTCGAAACTGGCGCCGAAAGAGAGGTTCTTGTAGCGGATGTTGGTATTCAGACCCATCATGAAATCAGCGTCGGCCTTTCCGAGTGTCTCATACTTCGTGTTGTCATAGGTAGGGAGACCGGAGGCGGCATTGATGATGGTGTAACCATAGTAAGGACTGCTCTTATCCTCGACCGTATTGATCTTGTAATCAACCCAGGTAGCGATAGACTCACCCAGGATCGCTTTGAGCTGGGGACCGCTGGACAATCCATAAATACTCGTTTCCGTCACATCATCCCACAGGGCCTCAACCTTGTTGACATTCTTGGAGAAAGTATAGCCGATGTTCCATTCGAAATCCTGGGTACGGACAGGCACGACACCGACCGTCAGTTCGATACCCCGGTTGCGGATCTTACCGACATTACGGACGGCGCTCGTATAACCGGCTTCAGGGGCGAGCTGAGCAGAAACGATCTGATTCTCCGTGACCTTGTCATACAAGGCGACATCGAAATTCAAACGGTTATTGAAGAAGCGGGCGTCGATACCCACTTCAGCCTCCGTGGAAATCTCGGGCATCAGTTCCGTGTTGGGAACGCGGGTGCTCTTGAGCAGACCGACATAACCGTTGAG
>CAMJHJ010000127.1 GCA_946405485.1 uncultured Bacteroidales bacterium
ATCCCATCCCGGTCAAGGCGGCGCTTTCCATCCTCGAACTCTGCGAGGACACCGTGCGCCTGCCCCTGGCCCCGGCCACCATCGGCACCCGGCTCCTTCTCAACGATGTCTTGAAGGAGCTGGATCAATAGTTTATTTACCGATAGTCCTATTTAGGAATAAACAGGATGCCGTCTGCGTGAAGGTCCGGGGTATCGGACTGGATCCGGATGGAGCCGCCGCTGTTGCGGGGGATCCGATAGCTGCCCAGGTGAACCCATTCGCCGCGGGTCTGGCCTTCAACAAGAAGGCTGTTCCGGTCGAATTCGACCGTCCGGGTCTCGGAACCGAGGGCTACCTCAAAGCGGGTGAGCGGACTGCCGTCACGCTGTTGGAAGGCATAAATGTCATATTCACCGTCCAGGGTTTCCGGGAACCGATACTGAAGATGATTGTCTTCGGGCGCGCCGGTGTATTTCCGGAAGGTGAAACCATAGCTTCCACGACCCTTGACGACCTCCCAGTTGTCAGCGCCCTGGATATACTCTGAATCCTCGTCGATGAGGATGTCCGGGCCCTTCCCGTCCAGGTAAGGATCTTCTTCAAAGACCTTCTGGACCCGCTTGACATCGAGTTTCTGAACGGCGCCCTTGCCGGCCATGGCGGCAGCCAGTCCGGCGGCCTGTCCCATACCCAGGAACACCGGCTCCATACGGATGGAACCGTATGCGATATGGGAGGCGGAAAGGCAGACGGGAACCAGCAGGTTGGTGCATTCCTCCCGCTTGGGCGTCAGGCTCCGGTAGGAAATCGGATAAGGAAGGCCACCGCCGATCTCGACATCTCCTTCATTCTTGACCATCTTCTTGCCGTCCTTCTCGATGACGACACGCTCACAGTTGTGCGAGTCCATCTGGTAGGCGGCGAAGCCGATGCCGTCCGTGACGGTCGCCTTTCCCTCGCAGTCTGCCTGCGTGGCGATGTATTCGCCGACCAGGCGGCGGGCCTCCCGGACATAGATCTGGTGGGTCCAATGATCCGTGCGGACATATTCATCCTTCGGCAGGCCCCAGCGCCGCACTTCATTCTGCAGGACTGCGGGGACCCGGGGATCCGTCAAATAGAAATACAACAAGGCGAAGGTGTAGTCTTTATGGGCCTTGAGGATCTGCTCACGCTCTTCCCAGGACGCTTCGGGATAATTGTGGCTCATGCCGATCATGTCCGTCGAGAAGGGACCGCGGTTGTTGATGTCCGTCTTGTGGTTCGGCATCCGGCTCCAGATGAAATAGTTGCCCAGGATCGGATTCGGATCCGCCTCGAAGACGCGGACGAGCAGCTCGAACTTCGTGGAATCGTAGTTCTCGGGGCGCGTGATCGGAATCTGGTTTTCAGGGACATCCGTCAGGCAGATACGGTAGTTGTAAGCCTGGACATAATCATCCCCGGCGCCTTCTTCTTTCATGGTCCAGTCCGAAATGCCCCACAGCAGGCCGCTGGAGGGATCTCCGGGGACGACATAAGGATCGATGCCATCCACAAACTGATGATGGATGCTCAGATGGGAGCCGTTGTGGTTTTCACCATACTCCTCGGCGCTTTCCCGGCCGACCCGGTAACTGACGCCCGCCTGGGCCATCAGGTCGCCTTCATAAGTAGCGTCGATGAACTGGTCCGCTTTCACCGTCAGACTCTCCCCCGCCTTGTTGCGGCAGGTGATCGAGATGATCCGGGTTCCTTTCTTTTCGACAGATTCCAGATAATAACCTTGCTTGAGCGTGATGAGCGGGTTATCCAAGTATTCCATCAGGATTTCCTCCGCCACGTGAGGTTCAAACAACCATTGCTCAAGTTTTCCATAGTGCGTTCCCAGCTTTCTGTAGAACTGTTTGGCCAGGCCGATGACAGCCTGCTTGTTACCGATATCGGTCTGTCCGAGACCACCGGTGGTCATGCCGCCGATGGTCACGTCCGGACAAACGATGATGACCTGGCTACCCTCGTGGGCCGCAGAATAAGCGGCCGTGACGCTGGCAGAGGTACCGCCATAGATGCAGACGGTGTTGTGCTTGCAGCCGCTCAGGAACAGAGCGGCCGCAAACACGAGTATGAAAGTGAATCTTTTCATAGACTAATATCCAGGATTTTGTCCGAGACCCGGATTGACGAGGATGTCATCCGCCGGAATCGGCCACAGGTAGTTCCGATTGGGATCGAAGAAACGCTCCTTGAACACGGCAATATACCCGGCTTTCTCCTGAGCGCTCAGGTCGGGCAGACCGTTTTCGTCGATCGGCGGGATTCCGCCGAAAGGATACTCACCCTTATCCCAATTGTCCAGGAGTTTCAGGAAGTCGGCGGAAAGCTCACAGTTGGACTCGGCACCGCGCTTTCCGTTCCAGCTGGCGCTGCCGGACCATACGCGAGGCAGATAGTAGGACGGTGTATTGAAGACCTTTTCCGCGATCTTCCAGCGGAGCATGTCGCGGTAGCGGGTGTTCTCGAAAGCGAATTCCATCCGACGTTCCATCCGGATGATCTTGCGGAGTTCGGACTGGGAGGCGACGGTTACTTTGGGATAGCTCAGGCCGGTGCCGTTGTAAGCGCGTTCACGGACCTTGTTGATCGTCTTGTCGAGATCGTCCTGCGTCACGGTGCCCAACTCATTCTTGGCCTCGATATAGTTCATCAAGACCTCAGCATAGCGAAGGTACGGATAAACATTGTCCGACCGTAAGCTGTAACTGGCAAAATCCGCCCATTCCGGCTTAGAGTATTTCCGCAGGGGAAGACCGGTATAGACCGAGTGGAGCTGGGTCGCCTTGGTGTCGGACGTCGTGATCATCTTTTTGGTCCTGGCATCATAGATCTTGGTCACATAAGGGTTGGGGGTGAACTCAATCATGCCGATGAACAGGTAATCCGGGTACTTCTCAGCGAAGGTACCGTCTTCCTTGGCCTTCTGGTATGCCTCATAATCAGGGGAATAAGGTGTCTTGAAGGGCTGGATGGTGTACGCCATGCGCGGGTCGCGGTTGCGGAAAGGATCCTTCGGCTCATACAGGGGCGACTTGTCGATCGGCAGGCCGTCCGTGCAGAGATAAGAGCAATACAGCTGGTAGGACGGTCCCGTGTTGGTATGGGCACCCAGCGTACGGAGCGTGAAGTTACGGACATTGGAGAACGGACCCACGCCATAGGGGACGCTCAGATCACCCTGGAGATAGAACATCAGCTCTTTGGATGATGTGCTGGTGAAAAGGTTCTTATAGTTGTCATGCAGGCTGTAGACACCGAGATCCATGCACTTCTTGCAGGCTTCGACCGCGACGGCCCAGTCGCCGACCTGCAATGCGAAACGGCTCAGGAAACCGAGCGCGGCACCCTTGGTCAGGCGTTTCTGGCCGGAATAAGACTCGGGCAGAAGGCCGGCAGCCTTGTTCAGGCATTCGTAGGCATAAGCCATAACTTCCGCCCTGGGAGAACGCTTCGCTTCATAGGATTCGTCCAGCGTCATCGCGCTTTTGGCCAATACGCAGTCACCGAAATAGGTGGCAAGCTGGCCGTAGCTGAATCCGATCATACACCAGGCTTCACCCAGGTACTGGTCATATTTGGCTTGCGGAAGGTTGGCGGCACCGCTTTCGACTCCCTTGATGACACCGAAAGCACGGCTGATCGCCTTGTAGCAAGAAGACCAGCGGGTCGCGACGAAACCGGTCTGGGAGTTGATGGTACCCAGGGTGATTTCGTTCTCACGGTCACGGTAAAGGCAGTCGTCGCTCCAATAGAATTCATCGATCTGGAAGAAATCCGGACGATACCAGTCGTCGATACTCATCTTGATTTCGGTCTCGGTCGTGTACCAGTTACCGGAAGCAAGCTCGGACAGAGGGACGATATCCAGATCTGCGCAAGATGCCAGCAGGGCCAGCGAAGCGCCGAAGAGAATCTGTTTGAATATGGTTTTCATAATCCCTTTCATTTAAAAGTTGATGTTGACACCGAACAGGAAGGAAGTCAGCAGCAGGTCACCGCTGCGGTTCCATTCCGGATCATATCCCTTCGGATACTTTGAGAAGGCGGGCAGGTCGTCCGCCGAAACATAGAACCTGAGGGAGTTGACTTTGAACTTGCGCGTGAACGTAGCCGGGATGGTATATCCCAGGGTGATGTCCTTGATACGCAGATATCCTCCGTTGAAGAGATAGAAATCACTGGCCGCGTAGATGTTGGTCGTATTGGTCGACAGCATGGGATACTTGGCCTTGGCGTTCTGCTCATCTGAATTGAACGGGCTCCAGTGGCTGTCCATGACATTCTTCGGACAAGCATAAGCCTGCAGGTTGAAGGGCGTGACAGGCCAGCTCCAGTAGGAGCGCTGGCGGCCGATACCCTGGAGGGACAGGTTGAAGTCGAAACCCTTCCAGTTGGCCCAGAACTGAGCTCCGTACTGAAGTTCAGGCAGGGAGTTGCCGCACTTGACACGGTCTCCGGAAGCGCTGATGATGTTATCCTCGTCCGGATTCTGGTTGACGAACTGCAGGCAGCCGGGCTTGTCGCTGGCCGTCAAGACGGCGATTTTCTGCCCGTTCTCGTCGGTCATGGCCGCTTCATTGAGGATGATACCCTTGCACTGATAGAGATACCACTCTTGGTAGTAGGAACCCTCTTCCGTCAGCTTGTTGCCGGAAATGGATTGTTTGTCAGCCATATAGCCCATCCTCGAACGATAGTCGGAGAGGTTGAACGTGGCGCCGTAAGCAAAGTCGCCGACCTGGTCGTTCCAGGAAATGTCGAACTCCCATCCGCGGGTATTCATGTCCGCCGCATTAGCCTGCGGAGAATTGAAGCCGAAATAGGACGGGAAGCCGATGGAAATCAACATGCCGGTGGTCTTCTTATAGAAGAGGTCGCCGGTGAAGTGGAGCCGGTTCTTGAACATGGCCATGTCGACACCGACGCCGTAGGTTGTCGTGGTCTCCCAGGTGATGTCTTCGAAAGCGTAGTCCGTCTGCTTGACATTCTGCACCATATCCACTCCGGTGCCGTTGGGAATGTAACTCGTACCGACATCCAGGATCGCCATGTACGGGAAATCACTGCCGATCTGCTCGTTGCCGAGCTGACCGTAAGAAGCGCGGAACTTCAGGAAATTGATAGCCTTGGACTGGAACCACGGTTCCTCGGAGATAACCCAACCCGCACTGACGGACGGGAAAGTACCCCAACGGTAGCCGTTGGCGAAACGGGAAGATCCGTCGCTACGGACATTGGCCTGCAGCAGGTAGCGGTCCGCGAACGAATACATGATACGTCCGAACACGGAATTGTATGCGTTGTGGCTGGCGGAACCGTTGTTGTACTGATAATCTTCCGGTCCCATGTCGAGGTACGGATAATTGTCCAGCACATAATTCGTCCGCTTGGCGGTAAGGTTTTCCCATTGGAAAGAATAGCCCTCATAACCGGCCATGGCCGTCAGGTTGTGCTTACCAAAGTTGACCTTGTAGTTGGCATAGAGCTGGGTGGTCATCGCCCGGCTGTTGTTGCGGGTCTCGTTGACGGAAGTCGAACTGAACTGGGACGCATACTTGTACACGCCGCCGTCGTTGAGCTGGAAGGCTTTGGTGTGGTTCTTCGCGTAATAGAAATAGAGCGTCGGAGCCGCAACCGCCGTCAGCGTGAAGCCCTTGAAAGGCTTGATGTCCAACTGGAGTTTGCCGGCGACCTTGTAGAATTCGCCCAGCGTCTTTCCACCCAGATCCATGGCGGCAATCGAGTTGTCACCGCTCTTGCCGTACGCATATTCTCCGTCGGAATACCAGATGGGATAGATCGGAGCGCGATACATCAGGGATTGGAGCACGGTGCCCTCCTGCCAGTGGGCGGCATCGCTCCGGGCATGGGCGAGATTGATGTCGGCCGATGCATGGATCCATTCATTGATGTAATAGTCATTGTTGGAGCGGACGTTGAATTTTTTGAAATTCTTTTTCATGCTCAGTCCGTTGGCATCGTAGTAGCTCAAAGAGGTGCTGGAGCGGATCTTGTCCGTACCGCCGGTCAGGAACAGGGAATGACGGTGATGAGTCGTGGTCTTCTTCAAGCCTTCGCCCATCCAGTCGGTGTCGGGATAGGTGTCGGGATCCTTTTCATGATACGAGGCGTAGTTGTCGATGAGTTCCTGGGAATACATGGTCGTTCCGGCATCGTTGTAGGAAACTTCGTTCATGCCGGACATCCACAGCGCAGCTCTCGCAAACTCCGGGACAGCCGTCGGCTTATCAACGCCGAATTCACCGTTGTACGTAATCTTGAAGTCGTCCGTCTTGGCGCGGTTGGTCGTTACCAGGATGACGCCCGCTGCCGCACGGGATCCATAGATGGAAGCCGATGCAGCATCTTTCAGGACCTGGATATCCTTGACGTTCTCCGGTGCCACGTCGCCCAGACTTCCCGGCACGCCATCGATGATGACCAGCGGGTCATTGGTCGAAGTCGTCGTGATACCGCGGACGCGGATCGTAGCTTCGGCGCTGGGATCTCCCGTACCACGGGTGACTTGGACACCGGACATGGTTCCCTGCAACTGCTGGGAAAGCTGGGGAGCATTCTTGGCGGACAGCCGTTTACCGTCGACCGAAGAAGTCGCACCGGTCAAGTCAGCCTTGCGGGCGGTACCGTAACCGATGACGATGACATCATCCAGCACGTCCATGTCCTCCTCGAGGGTTACATTGACCGCTGCGGAAGAAGTAACGGCAACCTCTTTGGTGAGATAGCCGATAGAAGAGAATCGCAGCGTCTGTCCGATCGTGACGGGAATGGCGTAGTTTCCATTCAGGTCCGTGACAGCACCGGATGTCGGATTTTCGACCACCACGACGCCCGCACCCACGAGCGCCTGCCCGGCAGCGTCAGACACTTTGCCGGTGATGGTCACTTTCCGGTCATTTTGGTCGTTTTGTCCACCCGAAGCATAGGCCGGGGCGAACAGCATAAGAAGAAGACAGGAGTACAGTCCCCTTCTCAGCCATTGGAGAATCCTTGATGACATAATGGTTTGATAATAAGTGTTAATGGGTAAATGTCAATATCAGTTGCCGGACTCGGTGGCCCGGGAGAGCGCCTCTTTCTGGAGG
>CAMJHJ010000128.1 GCA_946405485.1 uncultured Bacteroidales bacterium
TACTGCCTCGAAATCGAGAAATAAACGGGTTGTCCCGCTATGAAAAGGTCATTCTTCTCCTTGCTGGCCCTTCTGCTGCTCGGCGGAGGGGTTGTACATGCCCAGCAGCATGCCATTTCCATCGCCGAATATGACGGGAAATCCAATCATCAGGAGTTTTTACAGACTCCTTTCTGTGATGACATTTACCAGATCATGCGGAAACAATTCCGGAAAGGATACCGTCTGACGGCCACCGGGAACCAGTACTCACCCACGCTTCAAAGACAATGCTGGTTTTTTACGACCGCTAAAGGTACGCCCTATAAGCATCAGCAGTTTATAGTCGAGAATAAAGGATTTCCCGCTGAATTCATCCAAAATGGATGGGATGAAGGATATGCCATCACCTCGTTCTCTTGCAACCGCTCCCTTTACTGGGTCGTTATGTCCCAGGGCTCCGGGCTTTCTGACCAAAGCTACGAATTCTCGGATGAAGATGGCATCCAAAAGATCATCCGGGAGAAACAAGCGAACGGCTACAGTGTATCCAACTTGTTTTTCGACGGCGAGAAATGGGGAGCTGTTTTCAGCAAAGACCCCTCACAGGCAGGACAACGTGTCTGTTTCATAGACGAAAATGTCGCTTCAGAGAAGCTCAAACAGTGCATCAACGATGGTCTCAGGGTGCAGAATCTGACTCTCGGCGGAGGGAAATATGCGTTTACTTATGTCGACATGCCCAAAGACAAAGCCATCCTGCAGAACATCTGCACGGAGGATTCTGATTTTGAAGGGCATATTGCAGACCTGATCAAACGAGGTTACACCATCACCTCCCTGGGTTGTGACCTGGATGCAGGAGGACGCCAGCCTTTTATCCGGGAACTGGAAGAAAACATCGAAAGGCAGGACAAAGAAGCCCGCAGGGAGGAACGGCTGGACAAGACATCGAAGGTCTTAGAGTTCGCGACCATTATCACCGAAGGTATCGGAGACATATTGGGTATTTTGAGCGGCGACAGCCCATCGCCCTCATCTTCTGCACTCGATGCCGGCTCTTCTGCAGCGAGCGGCGAACCCATGCTCAACATCGACGAGAAGATCAGCCAGCTCCGTTCGGAGGTTGCCGGCATGCAGAGCGGCTCCTTCCATGGGAAGGTCCCGGGCGCGACGAGGGGCCAGGAGCAGGCGGCGACCAACAGTACGGTTGCAGAATGGAACAGGCGGATCGCCTACCTGGAGAACCTCAAGGCCCAGGGGTACACAGAAATCCCTGTCAGTCAGTGGAATTCCTATACTCGCGGACAAAGGGACATCCAACGTCAGCAGCATCAGCGGGATATGAACCGCGTGAAAGACGAAGGAGAGCGAAGGACGGGGTTCTGGCGCAACATGACTTATTCCAGTCTCGAAAATACACTCCGGGACATGAAGAACCATCCGGATAAGTATCTGAATGGCTGGGATATGTCCCAGTACCGCAGTGAAGTCCACGCCATCCAGGCAAAGATGCGGCAGATCCGGGCAGATCACTTACAGAAATATGGCAGAGAAGTCTTCAAGGCATCTGAGCTGGAGAATTGGAACCCTTAGCCCTTTAGGTGGTTTGCTACCCTTGCTCTTGGCCGCACCGAACGGCGCAAGGGCGCAGGAAGGGCCCAACATCGTCCTCTTCCTCGTGGATGACATGGGACTGATGGACACCTCCGTCCCTTTCCTGACCGACCGGTCCGGGCAAGCGGTCCGCTATCCCCTCAACGAGTGGTACCGGACGCCGAACATGGAACGGCTCGCCGGGCAGGGAACCCGTTTCTCCCAGTTTTACGCGCAGGGGGTTAGTTCTCCTTCGCGGGCATCCCTGATGACCGGTCAGGATGCCGCCCGGCACCGGGTCACGAACTGGATCCGCAGCGAAAATAACAATCGGGATGACTACGGCCCCTATGACTGGAATTGGGAAGGCCTGCACCGGAACGACCCCACTTTGCCCAGAGTGCTGAAAGAGGACGGTTACCGGACCATCCACGTGGGCAAGGCCCATTTCGGGCCTTTCGGCAGCGAAGGGGAATGGCCGGAGAACCTGGGCTTCGACATCAACATCGCAGGTTCTTCCATCGGGGAACCGGGCAGCTATTTCGGCGAAAACGGCTATGGACTGATCCGCGGCAGGCGGGCCCGGGCGGTACCGGGATTGGAAAAATACCACGGGACCGACACATTCCTCACCGAAGCCCTTACCCTCGAAGCGAAGGCCCAGATCGACACGGCTGTCGCCGCCGGAAGACCTTTCTTCTTATACCTATCCCACTATGCCGTCCACAATCCCTTTGAGACGGATCCGCGCTTCGCCGCTCATTATCAAGACACTGCGTTCTCCAAAGCGGCCCGCGGCTACGCCACGCTGATCGAAGGGATGGACAAGTCCCTGGGCGACATCCTGGACCATCTGGAAAAGACCGGCATCGCGGAGAATACGCTCGTCGTCTTCCTGGGCGACAACGGCTCCGACGCCCCCCTGGGCGATGCGAAGGACATTGCCTCTTCGGCTCCGCTGCGGGGCAAGAAAGGAGCGGAATTCGAAGGTGGCACCCGGGTCCCCTGCATCATCGCATGGGCCCGTCCGGACGAGGAAAACCCATGGCAAAAGCGTTTCCCTATCCGGCGCGGGGTCATCTCTCCCCGGTTGGGGACCATCATGGATATTTATCCCACCCTGATCGGTGCCGTCGGAGGAGCCCCGGTCCCGCCGGACTACCCCTGTGACGGGCGGTCCCTCCAGCCAATCCTGGGCGGGCGGAAGGATACGCAACGTGCCGAGGATCAATTCCTTTGCCATTTCCCTCACCAGCATCGGGGCAGTTATTTCACAACCTGGCGGCACGGGAACTGGAAACTGATTTACTATTATCATCCGGAGCAGCCGGACGCTCCGCACTGCTCACTGTTCAACCTCAGGAAAGACCCTTCTGAAAGCCGTGATGTCCTTCGGTGGCACAGGCGCATCGCCCGCCGCCTTCTCCGTGAAATGACCGACAGGCTGGAAAGCGAGAATGCCTGCTATCCCGTCGACTCCCTGGGACAGAGCCTCCGGCCCCGTCCCGACGCTTACCGGACGTCCGTCCGGAACGGCCACATGGGAAGGCCTTCGGAATTGTAAAGATTGCAGACCGGATTGTCGGCCCAGCCGTAGCGTACAGCCACCGGGAACGGGACATCCGGGCTGGAGACGATAACCCTCTGCGTGCGTGCTTTCGGTTTCTTCAGCGCCTCGATCCGAACCTCGGCCCAGTGCCAGACCCCGTCGGGACCGGCAATCTGGAAACCGGTCGGCGTACCGCTTTCGGCCTGCTTCACCCTCTCATCATCCGCCGCAGCCTTGCCGTAACGTGCTTCGGCATACGGTCCCGACGGGCGGACGCAGATACCCCGGGCCACATCGCTGAAGCACAGTTCCACGGCACCCTCCTTTATCTTGTATGAGACCAGGCGCGGACCGTTGCAGACTATTTTGCGCATATGATAATTCCTGGAGAGAGCCAGGAGCGAGAGCCGTTCCCCCGCCTCCTGCTTGCGCACCGGATGCACGTCATCCGCTTCTCCCAGGTCAATGATGCAGGCTTGCTCCACCCCGTCCATGTGCAGCGCCGTCAGGGTCTGCGCTTCCCGGAGCTCCGCCCAGTTGGATTCGGCCGGTTCCGGCAGGACGGCGTGGTGATTCGCGATCTGCGTGATATAGAAGGGGAAATCATAACCCCAGGTCCGGCGCCAATCCGTTATCATCGTCGGCATCAGGTCACGGTAGCGGGCAGCCCGCTCGGCATTCGATTCACCCTGATACCAGATGACACCGGCGATGCGATAGGGCGCCAGGGGCTCGACCATGCCGTTATAAAGGACCGACATGCGGTTGGGCTCACGGGCAGGATTCTGCGGAATGTGTTCGAAAGAAACGGCCATCTTAACCTTCCATTCGCCGTCCAGGCGTATCTTCCGTCCATCGGGACCCAGGACATAGAGTTGCTCCGCGGCGCCGTAGATGCCGCCGTCGCCATGGTCATCGGTGTTACGGATGGTTACGACATTCCTGCCCGCCTTGACCAGGCTTCCGGGCACAGTATACTCGCGCGGCAGGTTCCAGACGCTTCCGCTGCCGACTTCTTCTCCGTTCCACCAGGTCTCATCCGCATCATCGACAGGGCCCAGGCTCAGGGTCAAGTCTTTGCCTGCCCATTCAGCGGGGATTTCGATCTCCTTGCGGAACCAATAGACGCCGTTGATGCCCTTCCAGAGCGTCTGCACCTTCGCCGGCAGGGTTATGGACGACCAGTCCCCATCCGGCTGGGAGGGGCTCTCCCAATGCTCGCGAAGGCCCGCATCCTCTTCCCGGGCACGGCGCATCAGGGCATCGATGGCATCCTGGAAAGTCTGTTCGTGCTCACTCTCCCCTTTTGCGAGCTCCTGGACCTGGGCGAGCGCTTCCCTCAGCTCGGGGAATTGCCGGATCGCACCGGCGCTCATCCAGGCCTCTATGATTGTGCCTCCCCAACTGCTGTGGATCAAGCCTACGGGAACCTTCAGCTCGCGCTGGAGTTTGCGTCCGAAATACCAGGCAATCGCCGAGAAATTGCGTACGGTCTTGGGGGAAGACGGCTGCCAGCCGCCGAAATCGGCGGCGAATCCTTCCCGCTCCGACAAGCCCGCAGCGCGGCTGACCTGGAGCAGGCGCAGGTCCGGATAGCTTCCGGAGTTCTCGATGTCTTCCTGGTTGATGCGCACCGCCTGCCAGCTCTCCATCGGCATCTGCATGTTGGACTGGCCGGCGCAGAGCCAGACTTCTCCGACCAGGACGTCCTGCAAGACGACGGTATCCTTTTCACCGGAGGCTTGGCTGGCCGTGACAGTCAGCGTATATTTCTTGAAACCGCCCTTCGGCGTCAAAAGCGTTACCGACCAACGGCCGTCTGCGCCGGCTTGGGCACTTACGGTCTTCGCGCTCCCGGAGAGTCTTACACTGACGGTCGCCCCGGGTGCCGCCTTGCCCCAGACGGGGACGTTCGTGTTCTGCTGCAGGACCATATGGTCGGTAAACAGCGGGTTGAGCCGCATCTGGGCCTGGACAGGAGAGAACGGTATAAGGAGCGCCACGGAGAGCAGCAGGGAGGACAGGATTCTTTTCATCTTCAGCTGGGTTGGAAATCTTTTCAAAGATAAGAAAATAGAAAGCGAAAAACAGCCGCGATTGTACAGGATAAACGAAAAAAGTATTATATTGGTGGAACTAATTACAAGCCTATGACGAACCAAGATTACAAGAACGCTGCCCTTGCGGCATTGAAAGGAAAGTGGGCACCGGCCGTGCTGGCCAGTGTCGTCATGATCCTGATGATGGGCCCTTATATGGGAGTCAATCTCTATCCCACACTAGCCTCCATGTCCCCGGAAGCCATGATGGGTCCCCTTTTCCTGGGTATCACAGGAGGGTCTTTCTTGTATTTACTTCTCGTTTATATGCCCCTCGAGTTTGGCTACACGAATGCTTGCCGGACCCTGCTTGTCACCGGAGATGACCGCCTGACCGGAAACATGTTCAAGATCGGTTTCTCCCACTGGCTCCGTTTTGTCTGGGGATATATTCTGCTGGAGATCAAAGTCATGCTGTGGATGTTCGTATTCATCATCCCCGGCTTTATCAAGGCCTTTGCCTATGCCCTGACACCTTTCCTTCTGGTAGACTGCCCGGAGCTGAGCGCCTTGCAGTGCATCAAACTCAGCAACCGCATGATGAAGGGGCACAAATTCGACCTGTTCTACCTGTACCTGAGTTTCATCGGCTGGGGCCTGCTCTGCATCCTGACCCTGGGCATCGGATTCCTCTGGCTGATGCCTTATATGCAGACAGCGACCGCTGCCTTCTACCAGGACGTCAAGGAGCAGTATCGCGCCCAACTTGAGACCGCCGCTCCGGCGGAAACTCCGGCCGAAACACCTGCCGAATAAGCAACCAAACCAATTAAAACAATACGATTATGGCAAAAATCATCTACATCCTGGGTATCATCATCGCCATCTGGTGCGTGCTGGATATCTTCAAGAAGACTTCGATCGGCATCATCGGCAAGATCCTCCTCTCCATTGCCGTTCTTGCGTTCAGCTGGATCGGATTCATCGTGTATTATTTCCTGATCAAAGATAAGATCTAGAGATCCAAAAGTCCGTCCGGAATCTCCATTTCGAGCGTCCGGGCGTCGGGATCTGCCGAAAGGATCAGATCTTCGTGGAACGGGACCAGTACGCTGGTTCCGTTCTTCGTTTCCACTTCCAGACAGGGATTGGCGGGGATGTCAAGGAAGCCGGTGATACGGCCCGCCCCGACGAGCGTCCATCCGACGAGGTCCCCGAGACCTTCCTCGTCGTTCTCTTCTTCTTCCCAATCCACCCAGATGCTCTGTCCGACAATCTCTTCGGCATCCTCCAAGGTGGAGATGTCGTTGAGATGGACGATGGCCCGGGAATTCCCCCGCGGCGTCAGGGAAGAGATAAAAAATGGAACCGGTAATCCATCGAAATAGATGAATACCGGTTCCCCAAGCGAAATTTCTTCAGGGTCGATGTCACGGAATCCGACAAGGAGTCCGCCATCGGTCCCATTGGACTTAAGTACCTTGGCTATCTGCTGCAGGGGCATAAACTATGCCTCGGGAGCAACCTCGGCCTCTTCAGCGGTCTCAGCGGCAGCTTCGGCGGCCTTCGCGGCGGCTTCAGCCTCAGCCTCGGCGCGCTTCTTGGCGATAGCCTCGGCCCTTTGCTCAGAAACCTTGATCTCCGCAGCCTTCGCAGCCTTGGCGGCCTCGACGGCGGCCATGGTCAGGTTGGACTTCTTAGCGGCGATCTTGGCGTCCCTCTGAGCCTTCCAGTCGTTCCACTTCTGATCCGCAGCTTCCTGCGTGAGAGCTCCCTTGGCGACGCCACCGTCGAGGTGGTGCTTGAGGAGGACACCCTCATAGGAGAGGATGCGGCGAGCGGTGAGCGTAGGCTGGGCACCCACTTTCAGCCAAGCCAGGGCACGATCGAACTTGAGGTTGATCGTGGCGGGGTTGGTGTTGGGGTTGTACGAGCCGATCTGCTCGATGT
>CAMJHJ010000129.1 GCA_946405485.1 uncultured Bacteroidales bacterium
ACCGTCGGATCTCCCAGTATGAGGAGACGCTCGACGACGTTTTTGAGTTCCCGGATATTGCCGGGCCATTTTTTCTCCTGGAGCAGGGCGACCGCTTCGGGAGAAAAAACTTTTTCGGGCATGCCGGTCTCGGTGCAGATCTGCTTGACGAAATAGTCGATCAGGAGCGGGATGTCGGAAGTGCGCTCCTCGAGGGAGGGGACGCGGATGATGATGACGCTCAGGCGGTGGTACAGGTCCTCGCGGAAGCGTTTGGCTTCGATCTCTTCGCGGAGGTCCTTGTTGGTCGCCGCGATCACGCGCACGTTGACCTCGATGTCCTTGTCGCTGCCCACGCGGGAGAGCTTCTTCTCCTGCAGGACGCGCAGCACCTTGGCCTGGGCGGCGAGGGACATGTCGCCGATCTCGTCCAGGAATAGCGTGCCGCCGTCGGCTTGCTCGAATTTGCCCTTGTGCTGTTTGATGGCGGAGGTGAAGGAGCCTTTTTCGTGACCGAAAAGCTCGCTTTCAATCAGTTCGGAGGGGATGGCCGCGCAGTTGACTTCAATGTAAGGCATCGCGCTGCGGGTGCTCTGCTCGTGGAGGCTGCGGGCCACCAGTTCCTTGCCGGAGCCGTTGGGACCCATGATCAGCACGCGGGCGTCCGTGGCCGCAACCTTGGTGATCATGTCCTGGATGTTCCGGATCGCCTCGGATTCGCCGACCATTTTTTGTCCGTAGACTTTTTTCTTGAGGATGCGGGTCTCCTTGACGAGGGAAACCTTCTCCGTGGCGTTCTTGATCGTGATCAGGATGCGGTTGAGGTCGAGCGGTTTCTGGATGAAGTCGAAAGCGCCTTTCTTGATGCACTCGACGGCCGTGTCGATGTCCCCGTGGCCGGAGATCATCACCACGGCGCTGTCCAGCCCGGCCTCCATGACCTTGTCCAGGAATTCGATGCCGTCCATGCCAGGCATCTTGATATCGCAGAATATGATGTTGTAACGTTCCCGTTCCGCCAGGGTAAAGCCTGCAGCTCCATCTTCGGCGGTATCTACTTCATAGCCCTCGTCGGAAAGGATTTCCTTCAGGGAATTGCGGATCGCCCGCTCGTCGTCTACTACCAGTATCTTCATAACAGGGCAAATGTACCAATTTCTTGTCCGAAATGCAAAGCGGCCCTAGTCGTATTTGCCGTCCAGGACATCCTTTACGGCTTGCAGGTAGCCGAATCCGTACAAGCGGTCCGGAAGCAGATAACTCCCTTCGACCCATTCGTTCCAGGCGTTGATCATCAGGAAGCGGGGCTGCCCGGGATGGTTGTCGACATAACCCTTGGCCTCTTTCAGGAAGGATGCGAAGGCCTGGGGCGTCTGGTGGAAACGGGTTACATGGTCGGCGCCCTTGGCAGGGAAGCGGGGCGTGTCATCCCAGCCGACAGACACGCAAGGAAAGACCGGCACGTCGAAGACCTCATCCCATTGGCGCCGGATCTCGATGGCTTCGCGTCCGTGCTGCAGATAGTCGGGATTGAATCCGCCCATATTGTACAGGGCGACGCTGCCGACACCCAGCCGCGCGATCCGGTCTTTGAGCCTGGCGGCACTCTCTTCAGACAGACGGAACCCGCCGCCGTGTATCTCCTGCAGGTGCAGACCGGGGAATCCGGCTTTGCGGACTTCCTCGCGGAAATAATCCATCGCCCGGGCGGCTTCATCCAAGGAACCGAAGCCGCGGACGAAATTGTTGAGGGAGAAGATCCCCAGGACCGGGCAGCCGTCGACCTTGACATAGCCGGGCTGGGAGAAGTATTGGGAGATGATGCGGGCGACCACTTGCCTGAACTGGTCCCAGTCCACGTCGGGATTGAACAGCCTGTCCTCACGCTCACCCCATTTATGGTAATTCCAGTAGTTATATTTCACATCGTGGTTGGCCCACATGATGTAGAAATTCATCTTTTCGTGGCTGGGGGCTTTGAGGAAGCCGTCGTTCAGGGCACTCTCCAGATAGGGGCCGTGGTATCCGTCTTCGGTCGAATACCAGTACCAGTCGTAGATGAAGGTGTTGACCCCGTATTTCAGCGCGGTCCGGATCCATTTCTCCACGACCGCAGGATCGTTGTCCGGCTCGTACCCCCAGAGCGGCTGGCGGGGCTGGTAATGACCGGGGAAACGGGGGTCTCCTTTTTTGATAACTTCCCATTCGCCGATGCCTTCTTCCCAAAGCCAGCGGTGGGCGAGGGAGTCGTCATGGCAGGAGGGCCAGACATAGGCGCAGACATAGGTCTTGTCTGCCTTTTTCTTTTTTTGCGCGCCGTTGCAGACCGAAGCGTCTGTCAGTCCGAAGGCCAGGAATGCGACGAGGCCGATCCAAAGGAAATGCTGTTTCATAGTATACGCAAGTTAGGCATAGAATTAGGAATAAACAAAAAAAGTAGTACCTTTACTATTTGTAACACTGGAACAAATCAAATACGATACAACGATGAAAAAGCTTATTCCTCTCCTGATGGCGGCGACGATGCTTTGCAGCTGCAGCCTGCTGTCCAATGTCAACTGGAATACCGAGGCCCTGACGTCCGCTGCCGGCAAGGCGGCGGTGGCCGCGTCGATCACGGACGACCAGATCGTGGAGCTCTGCCGCCAGAGCGTGGCGCAGTTGGATGCCCAGAACGTGATTGAGACGGGCAAGTACCACCAGCGCCTGATGAATGTGGTCAAGGACATCCACATCCAGGGCCTGACGCTCAATTACAAGGTCTACAAGAAGGATGAGATCAACGCTTTCGCCTGCGGTGACGGTTCAGTGCGGGTCTATACGGGCCTGATGGACATCATGGATGACAACGAACTGCTCGGCGTCATCGGTCATGAGATCGGCCATGTCGTGCACAAGGATTCGAAGCGGGCGATGAAAAAGGCTTATATGAATTCCGCCCTGCGGGATGCGGTGGCTTCCGCCGGTTCGCTCGGCGCTGTGACTTCCGGTCTGCTCGGCGACCTGGGCGAGGCCTATCTGAACTCCCAGTTCTCCCAGAAACAGGAGCTGGCCGCCGATGATTTCGGTTTCGATGTCACGGTTGCCTGCGGCCGCAGCCCTTACAGCATGGCCAACGCCTTGGGCAAACTTTCCAAGCTCTCCAAGAATGACAGGAATAAACTGGAGATGATGTTCTCCTCTCACCCGGACAGCAAACTCCGCACGGACCGGATGACGCAAAGGGCGGCCTCTTACAAGAAATAGCATATGCAGGTACCGGATATCATCATTGCCATCGATGGCTATTCGTCGACCGGCAAAAGCACCCTGGCCAAGTTGCTGGCCAAAGAGTTTTCTTTCCTTTATCTGGACAGCGGCGCCCTGTACCGGGGCGTGACGCTCTTTGCGCAGGAACGCGGATTCATCTCGGAAGCGGGCGTCATCGACGAAGAAGCGCTCCGTGCCGCCCTGCCGGAGTTGGACCTGCATTTCGAGTATACTCCCGAGGGCAGCAAGACCTTCATCGGCGACCGTTGTGTCGAAGGGGAAATCCGTACGCTGAAGGTTTCGAGTCAGGTAAGTCCTATCTCCGCGATTGCTTTCGTGCGCAATTTCGTGGATGAGAAACTGCACCAGGCCGGTGCAGCGCGCCGCGTGGTGATGGATGGACGCGATATCGGGACGACTGTTTTCCCGAATGCGGAACTGAAGATATTCATGACTGCGTCCACGGAGGTGAGGACCCAGCGCCGTTATGACGAAATGGTCGCCAAGGGTGAGACGCCCGACTGGGAGGAGGTCAAGAAAAACCTGCTGGAACGCGATTATATCGATTCCCACCGGGATGTCTCCCCGCTGGCACGGGCCGAAGATGCCTTCGTCCTGGACAACTCCGACATGACCCTCAAGGAGGAAGTCGTCTGGACCGAGGGCCTGATCCACGGCCGTTTCGGCATTCTCGACTGATGGCGCTTACCGTCGAAATAGACCCGCATTCCGGTTTTTGCGGGGGAGTGATCCGTGCCATCGGCAGCGCGGAGCGTTTCCTGTCGGAGCATCCCGGCAGGCCCTTGCATTCCCTCGGGGCGATCGTGCATAATGAGGAAGAGCTGGAACGTCTGTCCCAAAGGGGACTCGTCACGGTCTCGAAGGAGGACCTGCCGGACCTGGCGGCCGCCGGACGCACTTCGCTTCTGATCCGGGCACACGGGGAACCCCCTGAGACTTACCGGCTTGCCGCAGATCTGGGTTTCGAGGTGGTGGACTGCACCTGCCCGGTCGTGCTGAAACTCCAGCGGGACATCCGTGACGCCTATGAGCATTTACAGTCTTCCGGTGGCGGTCAGGTCGTGATTTTCGGCCGTATCGGCCATGCGGAGGTCCTGGGCCTGGTCGGTCAGGTCGGCGGAGATGCCGTCGTCGTGGAAGATGCAGAGATGCTGCGCGCTTTTCTCGGAGACGGGACGATACGCCGGAACGCCCGGATCGAGTTGTTTTCGCAGACGACCAAGGATCCGGAGGAATACGCGGAGATCGCCGGAATCCTGTCCGGATCCCTTTCCGATCCGGAGGGCCTCACCGTCCATGATACCATCTGCCAGCAGGTGGCGCGGCGCCACAGCAAACTCTCCGAATTCGCCCTTTCGCATGATGTGGTCATCTTTGTATCCGGGACGACCAGCTCCAACGGGCAGGTCCTGTTCGGGCTCTGCAAATCGCTGAACATAAGGACTTTCCATATCAGCTCAGAAGAGGATCTCCGGAAGGAATGGTTCCGCCCCGATGACAAGGTCGGCGTGTGCGGGGCCACATCCACGCCGAAATGGCTGCTCGAGCGTGTGGCGTCCCATATCGCCGGATTACCCCTCTGACATACCGCCCATGCAGACCAGTATCCTCGACCTTGTCATCATCGCCGTCTATCTCGTCGGCATCACCCTCTTCGGATGTTCGTTCTATTTCCGGAAGGGCGGCAAGGATGCGCGGACCTTCACGACCGGAGGCGGTCATATCCCGAACTGGGCGATCGCGCTCTCGATCTTTGCCACGCAGGTGAGCAGCATCTCCTTCCTGGCCCTGCCGGCCAAGGCGTACCTGACCAACTGGAACTGCTTCGTCCTGACCCTGACCATCCCCATCGCA
Source organism: uncultured Bacteroidales bacterium (assembly GCA_946405485.1). Next base: position 5,104 of record CAMJHJ010000129.1, read on the forward strand.
GCCTTCGTCGCCGCGAAATGGTTCGTCCCTTTCTACCGCAAATCCACCTCTGTCAGCGCCTATACTTTTCTGGAAGAGCGTTTCGGACCCTGGGCGCGCATCTATGCGAGTGCCTGCTTTCTCGTGATGCAGACCGCCCGCAGCGGCGTCATCCTCTTCCTGCTGGCGCTGACGCTCAAATCCGCCTTGGGTTTCTCCTGTTTCTGGATCATCGTGGTGACGGGCATCGTGACGATGCTCTATTCGATGCTGGGCGGCTTCAAGGCGGTCATCTGGGCGGATGCCATCCAGTCCCTGATCCTGCTGCTCGGCACCCTGGCGGTCATCATCAGCCTCTGCTGCAATATCCCCGGCGGGCTGGGTCACGGCTTTCAGATGGCCTGGGACGCCGGCAAGTTCAGCCTGGGCTCCCTGTCTTTGAAAGAATGGGGGATTGAGACCTTCTGGGTGTCGTTCTTTTATGGCGTGTGCATCAACCTGCAGAACTATGGCATCGACCAGAGTTTCACGCAGCGCTATATCGCCGCGAAGGATGACAAATCTGCCGCGAAGTCGGCTTTCTCCGGCGCGATGATGTACATCCCCGGGACTTTCCTGTTCGTGATGGTCGGCACGCTGCTGTGGATGTTCAGCGCAACGCATCCCGGAATGGTGCCCGCGGAAGTGGCTGCCCAGTCAGACGCCGTCTTCCCCTGGTATATCGTCAACCGCCTTCCGCACGGTATCAGCGGCCTGCTGGTCGCCGCCATCATCGCAGCCGCGATGAGCACGGTGGCCGCGACGCTCAATTCCGGTTCGACGGTCCTGCTGGAAGATTATTACAAGCGCTTTTTCCCGGGCAAGGCGGACGCCGGGCGTAACATCCGTTTCCTGCGTTCGATGACGGTTTTGCTGACGGTGGCGTCCATCTGTGTGGCTGTGGCCGTGATGAATGTCAAGAGCGCCCTGACGGCCTGGTGGGGTATGCAGAGCGTCCTCTCCGGCGGCATGCTGGGCCTGTTCCTGCTGGGTGCCTATTCGAAACGGACTACCTCGACGCAGGCCGTCATCGCGACCATCCTGGGCCTGCTGGTGGTCATCTACATTACTTTCGGCCAGAAGATCCTGCCCCTGCCCGGATTCATCCATCTCAACCTGTCCATCGCACTCGGCACGCTGACCCTCTTCTTCACGGGTTGGCTCCTGGCCACTTGCAAGAAAAAAAGCAAATAATTAAATTTGCGAGTTAAAACATTTGCAATCAACAGTAATTTATAGTTTTTATGGCAACAACAGCTGATTTTAAGAACGGTCTTTACATCGACTACAACGGCAAGCCCTGCGTCGTCGTTTATTTCCAGCACGTCAAGCCGGGCAAGGGCCCCGCTTTCGTCAAGACCAAGCTCCGCAATCTCGAGAACGGCCGCATCCTGGAGAATACCTTCACCGCCGGCGCCAAGATCGACGTCATTTCCGTCGAGCGCCGTCCCTACCAGTTCCTCTATGATGACGGAGAGGCTTTCAACTTCATGCACGAAGAGACCTACGAGCAGATCACCCTGCCGCACGAGGTCGTCGAGAACGCCGACCTGATGAAGGAAGGACAGCATGTGGAGATGATGTTCCTCACCGAGCCTGAAGAGCGCTGCCTTACCTGCGAACTGCCGACCTATGTGACCTTGCAGGTGACGTATTCCGAGCCGGCCGTCAAGGGCAACACCGCTTCTTCCAGTGCCCTCAAGGAGGTTACCCTCGAGACCGGTGCCAAGATCATGGTCCCCCTCTTCATCGAGACGGGTGAGACGATTACGGTCAACACCACCGACCGCAGCTATGGCCAGCGGGTGAAATAATCCTGTCAAAGACACTGAATCATAATCGGCCGCCCTTTCCGGGGCGGCCGATTTCGTCAGCGAAGGATGACCGCGTCACGGTCGGGGCCGACGGAAATGATGCTGA
>CAMJHJ010000130.1 GCA_946405485.1 uncultured Bacteroidales bacterium
CCGCAGACCAGCATGGTATGGATGCAGACTCCCAGGCCGAAGCCATGGAACACCGGCATTGCAGCCAGCATCTTGCTATGGCGGACTTCCTCATGACACATCGCCTCGGTCTGTCTAGCCAACGCATTGAAATTCAAGTCGGAAAGCATGATGCCCTTGGTCACGCCGGTCGTGCCGCCGGAGAATAGGACAACCGCCTCTCTCAGCGGATCCTTTTCGCAGACATAATCTCCCGTCACGGATTCGCCACCGGCGATAAAATGCTTCCAGGTCATCACGCCATCCTTCTCCACGACCTTAGGGAACTTGCGTTCCGTCATCAGTTTCTGTCCCCACGAAAGCGGGAAAGGCAGTTCTTCGGAGACGCGGGCGATGATCAGATGCCGGAGCGGATGCTGCTTGCAGACATCCAGGAACTTGGCATAGAACTGGTCCAGCGTCACCGCATGCTCGCAGGATGCTTCCTCGATATAGTGGACGATTTCGCCGACCGCGGAAAGCGGATGGACCATCGAAGGCACCGCACCGATACGGTTAAGCCCATAAAGGCAATAAATGGCCTGGGGCACGTTCGGAAGGCAGACCAGCACCCGGTCCCCCGGACGTATGCCCAAGGCAAAGAAGGCGCGTGCCGTGCGGTCGATCTCCTCTGCGAAAGTGCGGTACGGGATTCTCCGGCCCATGAAAGACAAGGCTGGGAAATCCGGATCGGCAGCAGCGGTCTCGAGGACGGTTCCGGACATCGACCGGTCGGAATAATCCAGATGAAAAGGGACCTCGCCATAGCTGTCCAGCCACGGCGTGGAAATATTGTCATAGTTGAAAGTCATAGTCCGGGATAGGGTTTAGTCAAACTCCACGGGTGTGGCGGCCGGCTCATCCAGGAGCTCCGGATGGGCGAAGAGATGGCGCATGAGGCGAAGGGATTTGGCAAAGTAGTAGCCGTCCGCGATCCGTTCATCGATGGTCAGGCCGAGCTTGATCGTGTTGCGCAAGTCATAGCTTCCGTCCTCGTGCCAGAAAGGACGCAGTTTCTTCTCACTGATCACGACGAAGAAGGAAATCGTCCCCCAGTTGAAGAGATGGTGGTAATCGGCGTTGAGCTTGATGCTGCCCAGGTTGGTGATATAGCAACTCGAATAACAGGGATCATCCTTCGCGAGGGCCTGCGGATAGTGTCCGTAGTACTCCAGTTTCTTCAAGGTCCAGGCCATCAGCCGGAAAAGGGGGCGCGGAAGTTTCTTCACGGCATCGAGCACATTGGTGACGCCCACCGTCTGATCCTCCTTGCGCACCTTGTGTACGAATTTCTGCACATAGGTATGGACCTGCTCCAGGACAGAGCCTCCATCAGGATCGAGGACGAACTTGGCCATCGCCTCTTCCGCCTCATCGGCAAACTTGCGCTTGACGTTGAATGCCACCTCGATCTTCTTTCGCTCGTAGTAGCGCCCGCCCGCGATAAACCAGTTCATCTTGGGCCGCAGCAGCATCGTCTTGGCGATGGCCGCGGTGATGACGTGGAACCAAGTGTATTTAAAATCGGGATTGCCGGCGTTTTTGACAGCGAGGTACTTGTCCACTTCGGTCAAGTCAATCACCTCTCCCATCACGGCTTCATTGTTGGTACGGTCGCCGAACATGTACGGCATCATCACATGCATCGAATCGAGTCCTGCGAGATAGTATCCATCCTTGCGGTCCCGGCGGTGCTTTTTCCTCTCGGTAGTTGACATAGGTTTTCGGTAATAGTGTTCCAAATGTACAAAAATTTTATTTGATTATTCCAAATTAACCTTATATTTGTAAAAGGTAGTAAATCGGTTGACTAGATAATACAAGCACATACACTAATGGAAACCAAAGAGCGTAAAGGTATCATCGCAGCAGGCAACTGGGTCGCTGACACCGTCAAATTCATCGACGTATATCCCCAGAAGGGAAATCTTACCACCATTACCAGCGTAGATGTCGGTCTGGGCGGCCTCGCCCACAATGTCCTGGTAGACCTCGCAAGCATGAAAAGCGGCCTGCCTCTTTACGCGGGCGGCTGCATCGGCGCGGATGAAAACGGACGCATCTGCCTGCAGGCCTGCGACCGTTTCGGGATTGACCGGACCAATGTCCACATCCTGGAGGGAGAGCTCACCGCCTACACGGACGTCATGACGGAGAAGGGCGGCGCCCGTACCTTCTTCCATTATCGCGGCGCCAACGCGCATCTGGATGTGGAAAAAGTCCTCTCCTGCCAATCCCCCGCCAAGATCTTCCACCTGGGTTACCTCCTTTTGCTGGACAGTCTGGACAAGGAAGACCCCGAATATGGCATCGCTGCAGCCCGCGCCCTGGACGGCCTGACCCAGATGGGTTATGAGACCAGCGTGGACGTCGTTTCCGAAGAAGGCGACCGCTACCGCAAGGTTGTTCTCCCCTGCCTCAAATATACCGACTACCTGATCATCAATGAAGTGGAAGCCGAGAACAGCCTGGGCATCAAGTTGCGCCAAAGTGACGGCAGCATCCTATTCAGCGATGTGGAAGCGGCAGCCCGCAAACTCCTCGAGCTGGGCGTACGCAAGCTGGTCGTCATCCATTTCCCGGAAGGCGGAGTCGCCGCGGCCAAAGACGGCCGTTGCTGCAGCGCTCCCTCTTTCAGTCCCGACAAATCCGAAATTATCTCCACGGTCGGAGCCGGAGACGCTTTCTGTGCCGGAGCACTCTACGCCATCCATGAGGGGTACAGCCTCGAAGACCTGCTGGATTTCGCATCCGCCAGCGCCCGGTTCAACCTTTTCAGCACCACTTCCACCGGCGGCGCCCCCACCCTGGAGACCATCCAGGCCTTTATCGCAAGCAAGAAATAACATATAAAAACCTACAACCATCATGAAAAGATCCGAAATCAACGCGATCATCCGCGAGAACAAAGCCGTCTGCAAGAAGAATCATTTCTTCCTCCCTGCCTGGTGCGACTGGACCCCGGCAGACTGGGCGAAGAAAGGCGCTGAATGCGCCGAAATCAAGAATAATTGCATGGGATGGGACATCACAGACTTCGGCAGTGGCGACTTCGCCAAAGTCGGTCTGTCGCTCGTCACCATGCGCAACGGCAATCCAGCCCTGGACCGCAAGCCCTATTGTGAGAAGATCATGATCGTCCGCGACGGACAGGTCACCCCGACCCATTTCCACTGGAACAAGATGGAAGACATCATTTTCCGCGAGGGCGAAGGCGATTTCTGCATGAAACTCTGGAACGCCGATCCCAAGACCGAACAACTCATCGAAGGCGGCATCGTCAAGCTCAAGGTGGATGGTGTCGTGACCGAGTTTGAGGCTGGCAAGACCTATCGTATCAAGAAGGGCCAGAGCGTCTGCTACACTCCTTATATTTATCACACTTTCTGGGCGGAAGGCGGCACCTGCCTGATCGGCGAGGTCTCGATGGTCAACGACGATGCGGCAGATAACCGTTTCTGGGAGCCTATCGGCCGTTTCCCCGAAATCGTCGAGGATGAACCTGCGGAGGCCCTGCTCTGCACCGAGTATCCCGAACTCGCCTAGCCTATGAAACAGGCTGTCATGTACGGCGGCGGCAACATCGGCCGCGGATTCATCGGCGCCCTGATGAGCGGTGCCGGCTATGAAGTCACGTTCATCGACGTGGCAGAGCCGGTCGTACGCGAATTGCAGGAGCGACGCTGCTATCCCCTGCGTTTCGTTTCCAACGAAGGTCACGAAGACCTCCTGGTCCGGAACGTCACCGCCGTTAACGGCAACGACACGGAGGCCGCTTCCAATGTGATCGCCCGTTGCGACATCATGGCCACGGCTGTCGGCGCCCGCATCCTGAGATTCATCATTCCCAACATCGTCGCCGGCCTGCGCAAGCGCTGGGCCGCCGGCGGAGCTCCACTTAATATCATCATCTGCGAAAACCTCAACGACGCCAACAAGATTGTCGAGGGGATGATCAAGGAGCAACTGACCCCTGAAGAATGCGTTCGTTTTGACGCCGAAGTCGGTTTGGTGGAGGCTTCCATCGGCCGCATGGTGCCCGTCCAGACGGACGAGATGAAAGATGGAGAACCCTTGCGGGTGTGCGTGGAAAAGTACGGCTTCCTGCCCGTTGACAAAGCCGCTTTCAAGGGTGCGGTCCCCGATATTCCGGGGATGGTTCCCTTCGAGCCTTTCGACTTTTTCATCAAACGCAAGCTCTTCATTCACAATATGGGCCATGCCACGACCGCCTACCTGGGCGGACTGAAGGGCGCGGACTATATCTATGAGGCGATCGATGACCCGGAGATCCGCACCATCACGCAGAATGCGATGCTCGAGAGCGCCCAGGCCCTGAGCCGCCGCTACAAGGTGGACCTGGCCGGGATCCAGCTCCACATCACGGACTTGCTGGGACGTTTCACCAACGCAGCCTTGAAGGACACTTGCGCCCGCGTGGGAGGCGATCCCGCCCGAAAGCTTTCCCCTGCCGACCGTCTGATCGGATCCGCCACCCTCGCCCTCGAGGAAGGGATCACTCCGGCGTATATCGCGGTGGGAGCCGCTGCCGGCGTGAAACGCTTCCTGGATGAAGCGGAGCGTCCGCAGACCCCGGAAGAGGCCGGACGGGTCCTCACGGAGGTAAGCGCGCTCGACAAGGACGCACCCCTGGCAAAGTTGATCCTCGGCTATTATGGGATGATTGCGGGAGGCTGCACCCTGGCAGACCTGCGACGTAAGGCGGACGGATGCAAGGCCGACTCTCTGAAAGATATCATTTAACCTATGAAAAACGTCCTGCTCGCCGCCCTCCTGCTGACCGTCGCCTGCTCGCGGAACATTGACTACACCCAGTATGTCAACGTATTCGCCGGCACCGACGGAGCCGGCCACTGCCACCCTTGCGCGACAACGCCCTTCGGAGCCATCCAGGCAGGTCCCCAGACCGGCAATTTCGGCTGGGACTACTGCGGAGGCTACCAGTGGGCCGACACGCGCATCCAGGGGTTCTCGCAGAACCGCATCAGCGGGACGGGCAGCAGCGAGCTGGGCGACCTGCTGATGATGCCCTTCACGGGCGAGGTGGTCCGGGAAGACTACAGCAGCCGCTTCGACAAAGCTTCCGAGCAGGCTGTGCCTGGTTTCTACAGTTGCCGGCTGGAAGATTTCGGGATCCAGGCGGAAGTGAGTTGCACCCCGCACGTGGCCATCCACCGTTATACACCCGAAGGGGCGCCGGTCCGGCTCCTGCTGGACCTCCAGAGCGCCCAGATCGGGAGCGAGCAGCGGATGTTCCACCGCGTCACGGAGGCCTGGCAGGACTGGTCGGACTCCACGCGCGTCTCCGGCTTCACCCATTCCAAGGCCTGGAATGACCGCGTCATTTACTATGACATCGAGTTCAGCCGGCCCTATACGGTTGCGGCGGTCCTCCCCTTGCGGGACACGGCTGAGCGCATCGCGCGGCGGGTCCTGGACTTCGGGCCCTCGACGGAACCGCTGCTGGTCAAGGCCGCGATCTCCGTGGAGAGCGTAGACGGCGCGCGGGGAAGCATTGCGACCGAGCTCCCCGGCTGGGACTTCGAGGCTGTCCGGAATAATGCGAAACAGGCATGGAACGAGCATCTGGGCCGGATTGAGATAGACGCCGACCCGGTACACAAGCGAATCTTTTACACGGCGATGTATCACCTGATGCAACATCCCGGCAACATCGCCGATGCCGGCAAGGAACCTTTCTATTCGGTCATGTCGCTCTGGGATACCTTCCGCGCCGCACATCCGCTCTTCACCCTCGTCGCCCCGGAAATCGTGGACGGTGTGGTGGGCTCCTGCATGCGCTACTACGACGCCCAGGGATTCCTGCCCATCTGGACCCTCGGCGGCACGGACAACTTCGGCATGATCGGGAACCATTCCGTCCCCGTCATCGTGGATGCCTGGATGAAAGGATTCAAGGGCTTCGACCCGGAAACACTCTACCGGGCGATCAGGCGCTCGCTGACCGAAGACCACATCAAATACGACTGGGGCGCCTACGACCGCTGCGGCTACTTCCCTGATGACGTGACCCTTGTCGAAAGCGTCTCCAGGACCCTGGAATGCGGTTTCGATGACTGGTGCGCGGCCCGGATGGCGGAAGGCCTGGGACATTCGGACGACGCCGCGTTCTTTGACAAGCGCGCCGGCTACTGGCACAACGTGTTCGACCCGGAGCTGAAACTGATGCGCGCCCGCGACTCCCAGGGGAACTGGGAAACGCCCTTCGACCCCTTCAAGGTGGGCCACTGGAAGACGGGGGGCGCCTTCACCGAGGGCAATTCCTGGCAATACACCTGGCATGTGCTTCAGGACATCCCTGGCCTGATCGAGGCGATGGGTGGACGCGAGGCGTTCGTGACCAAGCTCGACTCCCTCTTCACGCTCACCGGTGACCTCGGCAGCGGAGAGACGGTGGACGTCAGCGGCCTGGTCGGCCAATACGCCCACGGCAACGAGCCGAGTCACCATGTTATCTATCTCTACACTCTTGCCGGCGCTCCCGACAAGGCGGCCGACTTGCTGCACGAAGTCTGGGAAAGCCAGTACAAGGACGGTCCGGACGGCCTCAGCGGTAATGACGATTGCGGCCAGATGAGCGCCTGGTACATCTTCACGGCCCTGGGCTTCTATCCCGTCAAGCCTTGCGGCGGCGAGTATGTCATAGGCGCTCCCCAGCTGCCGCGCATGACCCTGAAACTGCCTGATGGGAAGACCTTTACCGTCCTTGCGAAGGAACTCTCCCCGGAGCACCGCCATGTAGCATCCATTACCCTGAACGGCCAGCCTCTGGATGGCTGGACGATCCGACATGAGGACATCCTGCGCGGAGGGGCTTTAATCTTTACGATGAAATGAATAGAAAGATCATACTCCTGCTCGCAAGCCTGTTGACCGGCTTCGGAGCCATGGCTGACAACAGCCG
>CAMJHJ010000131.1 GCA_946405485.1 uncultured Bacteroidales bacterium
AGCGGGTCGTTGAAGGCGCCCACGTGGCCGGAGGCCTCCCAGATGCGGGGGTGCATGAAGATGCAGGAGTCGATGCCCACGATGTTCTCATTGAGGCGGGTCATCGCATTCCACCAATACTGCTTGATATTGTTCTTGAGCTCGACGCCCATCTGGCCGTAATCGTACACGGCTGCGAGTCCGTCATAGATCTCGCTGGAGGGGAAGATGAAACCATACTCCTTGCAATGGGCTACCAGCACCTTGAATAGTTCGTCCTGTGTCATATCGTTTGTTCTTTAATTTTCCGTAAATCGTGCAAAAATAATCATTTCCCGTCAAAAATCTCCGGAAAGGCGCGTTTTGTCGCTTCGTCTGCGATTTCCCGCAGGGGAATCATCACGAAATCGCGGTCCTTCATCAGCGGATGGGGGATCTCAAGACGCTTGGTCCGGATGTGGCGGCGGCCCCAGAAGAGGATGTCGATGTCGATCGGGCGGTCGTGGTAGATCCGCCGTCCCGCAGCATCCCATTCGGGGTCTCCCGTACGTCCCATCCCGCGCTCAATCGCCTGGCAGGCGTCCAGCAGACGGGTCGGCGTCCAGGGTTTTCCGAGCTCGAAACAGACTGCGCAGTTGAGGAAATCCGGCCCCTGGAAGCCCCAGGACGGCGTTTCAATCAGGGAAGAAATCGCTGTTGGAGCGGCGTGAAAGGCCGATTCGAGGGATTCGAGCGCCTGACGGAGTTGCCGCTCCCGGTCGCCCTGGTTGGTTCCTAATGAAAGATAGATGCGGGGCATCACAAATCGGTCGGTTCGTCCTCGAAGTCCACGTCCATCCCGAGGATGACACGCGCTTCGTCGGAAAGCATGCTCTGGTCCCATACCGGGTCGAAAGTGAGGTCGATCTCGCAACTCTCCACTCCCTTGGTGTCCTCCACGCTCCGCTTCACTTCCGCGATCACCTCATCTGCCATCGGGCAGTTGGGCGCCGTGAAGGTCATCTTGATGTAGACCTGATGCTTCTTATTGATATTCAATTCATAAATGAGTCCCAGGTCATAGATGTTGACCGGGATCTCGGGATCATAGACCGACTTGAGCGCAAGGACTACGTCCTCGTACAGGGGAGCGAGGGCCTTGACGTCTTCGGCGGTCAGTATTTCGTTGTTTTCCGACATTTTCTTCAAGCATTCCGGGCCGCGACCGTGCGGATCGTGGCAATCATCGAGGCCAAGCCGTTGGCGCGGGTGGGGGAGAGGTTCTCCTTCAGGCCGATCTCGTCAATAAAAGCGAAGTCGTCCGCTGCAATCTCAGCAGGCGTGCGTCCGGAATAGACACCGATCAGCAGGGAAATGATCCCTTTCGTGATGATGGCATCGCTGTCCGCGCGGAACCAGAGCCTACCATCCTTTAGGGACCAATCAAGCCAAACCCTTGACTGACAACCTTTTATCAACTTTTCATCCACCTTCTCGCCCTCGGGGTAGGCATCCAGCTTTTTCCCCAGGTCGATCAGATATTCGTATTTATCCAGCCATTCGTCGAACATCGAGAAATCCTCGATGACCGCGGCCTTGGCTTCTTCCAGCGTATTCATATCCTAGCTCAACATTTCAATGGCGCGGTGCAGCGCCTTCACAAATTGTTCCGCTTCCTCCAGGGTGTTGTACGGAGCGAACGACGCCCGCACCATCCCGGTCACGCCATAGCGGTCCATCAGCGGCTCGGCGCACATCTGTCCGGAACGCACGGCCACGCCCTGCTTATCCAATATCAATGCCAGATCCTCGTGGTGCGCTCCGCGGACGGAGAAAGAGAAAAGGGCGACTTTCTCATCCGACGCCGGGACCCCGTACAAGCGGATGCGCGGATCGGATCCCAGTTCGCGCAGCAGGTAAGAAACGATTGCCTGCTGGTTCTTTTCGATCTCGGGAGAACGCATCCAAAGGGCAAGCTCCAGCGCCGGCTTCAACGTCGGAACAGCATTGATGTTTTGCGTGCCAGCTTCGAACTTACCGGGCAGGGGAGCGAAGGTCGTCTTTTCGAAACGGACGGTGTCGATCATTTCGCCGCCCCCCATATACGGCGGCATCTGTTCCAGCAGCTCGCGACGCCCGTACAAGACACCGGTGCCCGTCGCCGCATAGATCTTGTGTCCGGAGAATGCGTAGAAGTCGACACCGCTCTCCTGTACGTCCGGGGCGGAATGGACCACGCCCTGCGCACCATCCGCAAAAACAAGGCAACCTACTGAATGACAAATATTTACAACCTCTTTTACAGGGTTTTTCAGGCCCAATACGTTGGATATTTCCGCCAGGCAGGTAAGCTTTGTCTTTTCTGTGAGATTCTCACGCAGTCTTTGCAAGTCCAGATGACCGCTCTCGTCGACGGGTATCGTCCGGATCCGGGCGCCCTTCCGTTCCGCCATCAGCTGCCAGGGAACGATGTCCGAATGGTGCTCGCACTCCGCGATCAGGATTTCGTCGCCCGGCCGGATGAAAGCTTCGCCGAAACTGTAGGCAAGGAGATTGACCGATGCCGTCGTACCGGAGGTGAAGATAATCTCTTCACGGGCATTTGCATTCAGGAAGTCCTTCACCGCGTCGCGGGTCGACTCATACTCATCGGTCGCTTCGACGGCCAGACGGTGGACGGCACGATGGATATTGGCGTTCTTCGACGTGGCCATTTCCGTCCACTTGTCAATGACGCACCGCGGCCGCAGGCTGGTCGCGGCATTGTCCAGATAAACGAGCGGACGGCCGTATACAGTCTGCGACAGGGAAGGGAATTCTCTTCTGAGTTCTTCGATCGACATCGGGGACAAATTTACGAAAGGTTTCTTTCTTTTGATGCGAAATTCCTATAATTTTGTAATACGCAAATACGCCCGATATGATTGACTACATCAAAGGAACCGTCGCAGAATTGACCCCGACCCGCGTCGTCATCGACAACCATGGGATCGGTTACCGGATCGAGATTTCTCTCCAAACCTACGAAGCCCTGGAGAAAAAGACGGAAGCGACCGTTTTCATCTACCACTATTTCCGCCAGCGGGAGGATATCGAAATGTATTACGGGTTCGCGACCCGGGATGAGCGGGAACTCTTCGAATTGATCATCAGCGTATCCGGCATCGGTGTCAATTCGGCTCGGATGATGTTGTCCTCCTTCTCCGCCGAGGAGTTGCGGGAAGCTATCCTCAGCGAAGATGTCAACCGGATCAAGAGCGTCAAAGGGATCGGACTCAAGAGCGCGCAGCGCCTGATCCTGGAACTCAAAGACAAGATCGTCAAGGGTGAAGGTTCCAGTCCCGAAGTACTCTTCCAGGCCACCAGCAACGAAGCCATCGAGGAGGCCACCCGCGCCCTCACGATGCTCGGATTCACGAAACCGAACGTCAACAAGGCCATTCAGACCATCTTGAAAAAGAATCCTTCGGCCAAGGTCGAAGAGATTATCAAGCTCGCGCTGAAGATGATGTAGTGTTCCACGTGGAACATCTATCGTCCGAAATAGACCAATAGAACAGAAATATCAGACGGGGAAATCCCGGAAATACGTGAGGCCTGCGCGATGGTGCGCGGGCTATATTTTTTAAGTTTCTGACGACACTCGATCGACAGACCGGCCACCTTGTCAAAGTCGAAATCGTCCGGAATCCGGAGGTCCTCGAGCCTCATCATTTTATCGGCCAACTTCCGTTCACGTTCGATGTATCCCTTATATTTGAGTGCGATTTCAACGGAATCAAAAACCTCCTTATCATACTCGATTTGTGTTCCACGTGGAACATATTTCAGAAGGGGAGCGAGGCTTACCTCGGGCCGTGAAACGAGATCTGCAATCCTTTTTGAGTCTGTGATAAGTGTAGAATTGATGGATTCCAGATAAGGGTTTGCCTGTGCCGCAGTCATATTGACGGAGGAACAAAAGGAGTCCAAGCGGGCCACACGTTCATATTTCTCCACCGTATGACGGTAACGGTCCTCCGAAACCAGACCCAGATTCCAAGCGCGCTCGGTCAGTCGTGCATCAGCATTATCCTGACGAAGGAGGATGCGATATTCGGCCCGGGAGGTAAACATCCGGTAAGGCTCATCGACACCTTTCGTGATGAGGTCGTCAATCAAAACTCCTATATAAGCTTCGTCACGATGAAGAATAAACGGCTCCTCACCGCGGCACTTCAAGTGGGCATTGACACCGGCCATCAGACCCTGGGCGGCCGCTTCCTCATAGCCGGTCGTCCCATTGATCTGGCCGGCGAAAAAGACATTTTCAATCTCTTTCGATTCGAGGCTAGCTTTCAACTGGGTCGGATCGAAATAGTCATATTCGACAGCATAGGCCGGACGGAAAATCCGTACGTTCTCAAGACCTTCGATCTTATGCAGTGCTTCCAACTGGATTTCCAGCGGAAGCGAAGAGGAGAAGCCCTGAAGATAATACTCGTGAGTCCAGCGACCTTCGGGTTCAAGGAAAAGCTGATGATTCTCATTCTCCGGAAAAACGCGGAGTTTGTCCTCGATGCTCGGACAGTAGCGCGGACCACGACCACTGATCAGCCCGTTGAAAAGAGGGGAGTCCTTGAATCCGGAACGAAGGACATCATGGACAGCAGGGTTGGTGTGAAGGATGAAACAGTCCATCTGTTCCTGCCCACCCTGGATCGCTGAAGGAACAGGCAAAAAAGAAAAACGCTCCGGTTCGGGATCACCTTGCTGACGCAAAAGACGGGAGGTGTCGACGGAGGAAATGTCGATGCGCGGGGGAGTCCCGGTCTTCATCCGATCGGTCCGGATCCCGAGAGATGCGAGTTGAGCCGAAAGACCGTGGGAAGAAAGCTCGCCGATCCGGCCGCCTTCGAAGACAGTGCGACCGATGAAGAGCCGGCCTTCCAGGAAGGTTCCGGTCGTCAGAATAAGCGTCTGAGAATGAAACGAAGCCCCTGTCGTCGTACGGACGCCCGCAAATTTTCCATTCTCAAAGAGAATAGCGCACGCAGAATCAGCGTAAATATCTAATTTACAATGAGTTTCTAGAACTTTGCGCCATTCTGTCGAGAATTGGATTTTATCGCACTGCGCGCGGGGACTCCACATCGCCGGTCCTTTCGAACGGTTGAGCATACGGAATTGAAGGGTCGATGCATCAGTGACGAGACCGGTGTATCCGCCGAGCGCGTCGATCTCCCGGACGATCTGTCCTTTGGCGATTCCTCCGACCGCGGGGTTGCAGGACATCTTCGCAAAGCCGAGCATATCCATCGTAATCAGCAGGACGGACGAACCCATCCGGGCTGCCGCCGTCGCAGCCTCGCACCCGGCGTGGCCGCCACCAACTACGATGACATCATAACGGGGAAACATAAGCTACTTCTGTAACGAATGCTTAATGTTAACATAATAATTTTCCTTCGCACGCATCACGGCTTGCTCTTCCGGCGTATGGTCGTCATATCCCAGAAGATGGAGGACGCCGTGTACCATCACACGGTCCAACTCATCCTCGAAACTGGCGCCATAGAAAAGCGCGTTCTCCCGAACGCTGTCGATGCTGATAAAAAGATCGCCGGAGACAGTATCCCCTTCGCAGTAATCAAAGGTTATGATATCCGTAAAGTAATCGTGCTGAAGATAACGGAGGTTAATGTCCAGGATATAAGGGTCCGAACAAAAGATAATCGACAGGTCACCCATCTTTTTCACTTCACTTCCGACGACCATTTTGAGCCAGCGGTTGTTGAGCAATTTACCTTTCAGTTCAAACTTGATATCTTCCGTAAAATATGAAATCATCCCTTCTCCATTTTTTCGCAAATCTACAACTATTAAATTAAAAAATTGGATTTCAAATTATTTATTTATACCTTTGAGACTTGTAAAACGGATAAAACCATTACAGAATATGGAAATTAAAAAATCACGAAAGGCGAGTCTCGAAAACAAGAGACTACTCTTCACGGAGATCGGACTCATCGTAGCCCTGCTTGCCGTATGGGGAGCTTTCTCATACAGCACGAGGGAGAAGAAGGTCTCCGACCTGATGGATGTCAACCAGGACATCGAAGTCGAGGAAATGGTTCCTATTACCGAAGAGACCCCTCCGCCGCCGCCCGAGGCCCCGAAGATCCCGATCCTCTCCGACCAGATCGACATCGTGGACGATGACATCAAGGTGGATGACGATATGTTCATGAACCTCGAAGACAACGCCAACATGGGCGTCGAGATCCAGGATTATGTGGAGCAGGTCGAGGAGGAACACGTGGAGGAAGAAGCCATTCCGTTCCAGCTCGTTGAAAAGAAGCCGACCTTCCAGGGAGGCGACGCCAACGATTTCTCGAAATGGGTTAACTCCAAGCTTGTTTATCCTGAGATTGCAAAGGAGAACGGCGTTCAGGGCCGTGTCGTCCTGCAGTTCACGGTGAACCCCGACGGCAGCGTTTCCGGTGTGAAGGTGCTCCGTGGTGTGGATGCCTCTCTCGATAAGGAAGCTGTCCGCGTCGTTTCCATGTCTCCGAAGTGGGAGCCCGGACGTCAGCGTGACCGCGCCGTCAAGGTTACCTATACCTTCCCTGTGATTTTCCAGTTGAGATAAACAGTTGAAAATCATATAAAAGGCCGTCCCACGGGATGGCCTTTTTTTGGTAAAGGATGAACAATCAGACAACACTCAACGAGAAAGCGGTATTCGTAGGGATCATCCGGCAGAATGATGATGAGCGCCGGGTATACGAGTATCTGGATGAACTGGAATTCCTGGCAGAGACAGCCGGCGCCAAAGGGGACCGTAAATTCGTACAGCGCCTGGATAAGCCGGAGAAAGCGACTTATATCCG